>VGCQ01000235.1 GCA_016870055.1 Alphaproteobacteria bacterium
GCCGTGTGCGCGACGAAGGCCGGCTCGTTGGTCTTGCCGCGCTTGGGCACGGGGGCCAAGTAGGGTGCGTCCGTTTCCACCAGAAGCCGGTCGAGCGGGACGTCGCGTACGATCGCGCGCAAGGCCTCCGCCGCCTTGAAGGTGACGATGCCCGAGATCGAGATGTAGAGGCCGAGCGCCAGCGCCCGCCGCGCCACCTCCGGGCCCGAGCTGAAGCAGTGAATCAACCCGCTGAAGGCGCCGTGTCCGTGCTCCATTTCCAAGATTTCACTGGTTTCGACGTCAGCGTCGCGGGTGTGCACGATCAGCGGCAAGCCGCTTTGCCGCGCCGCCGCGACATGCGCGCGGAAACTTTCGGCCTGCTCGGCGCGCGGACTGTGCTCGTAGTAGAAGTCGAGGCCGGTCTCGCCGATGCCGACCACCTTGGGATGCCGTGCCGCCTCGAGCAGGCGGTCGGGTGTCCGCTGCCCCTCCTCCCTGGCTTCGTGCGGGTGCACGCCGACCGAGCACCAGACATTGTCATGACGCTCGGCGATAGCCCGCACCTTGGCGAACTGGTCAAGTCGCGTGCCGATCGTCAGCAAGCCGCCGACGCCGGCCGTACGGGCACGCGCCAGCACACCGGACTCGTCCGACGCGAGTTCAGGGAAGTCGAGGTGGCAATGGCTGTCGATCAGCATCAGCTCGCCGCCTTCGCAGGCTCGACGTAGCGCGGGAACACGCCTTGCGGGGCGGGTAGCGCCGTGCCGGACACCAGTTCCTTGTCGAAGCTGGCGAACACCCTGTCCTCTCCCGGGATCGCGAGCTGATCGAGAATCTTGGCCGCCGATCCCGGCATGAAAGGCTGTGCCAGCAAGGTTACACGCCGTACGGTCTCGGCCAGCACCCACAGCACCGTGTCGCGTCGGGCCGGGTCGGTTTTGGCCAAAGCCCATGGCGCTTGGGCGTCGACATATCGGTTGGCATCGGCAATCACCTCCCACAGGACGATCAGAGCCCGGTGGAAGGCCTGTTCATCGAGTTCGGCGCGCACGGTGGTCAACAGGCTCCTGGCGCGATCGAGCAGCGCGGCATCGACCTCGGTGATCGCGCCCTTGAGCGGGACCTTGCCGCCGAGGTTCTTCGCCACGATCGACAACACACGCTGGCAGAGGTTGCCATAGGCGTTTGCGAGATCACCGTTCAGCCGGCCGACCAGAGCGCGGCGCTGCAGGTCGCCGTCGTTGCCGAACGGCACCTCGCGCAACAGGAAGTAGCGCACCGGATCCAGGCCGTAGGTGCGGACGAGCTCCACCGGGTCGATCACGTTGCCGAGCGACTTGGAGATCTTCTGGCCCTCGTTGGTCCACCAGCCGTGAGCGAACACGCGCTTGGGCGGCGCCACGCCGGCGGCCATCAGGAAGGCCGGCCAGAACACGCAATGGAAGCGGATGATGTCCTTGCCGACCATGTGCAGATCGGCCGGCCAGTACTTCCATAGTGGATTGGCGGTGTCGGGATAGCCGCACTCGGTGATGTAGTTGGTGAGTGCGTCCAGCCAGACGTACATGATGTGCTTGGCGTCACCCGGCACCGGCACGCCCCACGAGAAGCTGGTGCGCGACACCGAGAGATCCTGCAGGCCGCCTTTCACGAAGCTGATGACCTCGTTGCGCCGGCTTTCGGGAGCAATGAATCGGGGGTTCCTTTCGTAGAAATCCAGCAGCCGCTCGGCCCAGGCCGACAGCCGGAAGAAGTACGACGGCTCCTCGACCCATTCGACCTCGGCGCCGCTTGCGGTGGCGCGGCGCTTGTTGTCCGGTCCGACCTCGGTCTCGCCCTCGACGAAATAGGCTTCGTCGCGCACCGAGTACCAGCCGGCATATTTGCCGAGGTAGATGTCGCCGGCCGCCACCAGCTTGTCCCATAGCGCCTGCGACGCGACGTGGTGGCGCTGCTCCGTGGTGCGGATGAAATTGTCGGGGCTGTAGTTCATCGTCTCCACGAGATCGCGGAACGACTGGCTGACCTTGTCGGTGAAAGCCTGCGGCGCAAGACGCGCCGCCGCCGCCGCCTTCTCTACCTTCTGGCCGTGTTCGTCGGTTCCGGTGAGAAAGTGCACGTCGCGACCGTCGAGCCGCATGAAGCGGGCCAGCACATCGCAGGCGAGCGTCGTGTAGGCGTGCCCGATATGGGGCACGTCGTTCACGTAGTAGATCGGTGTGGTGACGTAGTAGGTACTGCTGCGGCCCGACATGACTGAACTCCGGACTGTCGCCCCTCCCGGAGCGCCCCTCAGCGGACGTCCGTTTCAGCGCCTCAGCGCATCGCCGATTGGAGAGCCAGGAAGCTGCCGAGCACCGTCTGCTTGCGATCGAGATTGACCGCGTCGGCACGGGACAACAGGTGGGCGACCTTTTCCCATGCCTCCATCCAGCGATCAAGGCTGGCCGCCGCCAGCAAACGCGCCTGCAAGCCGCTTTCCGCGGCCACGACCGGCGCGGCCTCGCCGCCGACCGCCGCATATCGGGCCAATCCCTTGAGCCAGCCGTCGAACAGATAGCCCAGCGAACGCCACGCCGCATTGGCCTCCTCGCCACGCCGCGCGAAACGCTCGGCAAATCCGTGCAGGCGCGCCATGTCGAGATCGGGTAGCGTCGCCAGCACCCCGACCATGTCGTTGTAGAGTTCGAGGCTGCCGGCGCCGGCCAGCTCTAGCGCACGGCCGATGCTGCCTTCGGCCAGCCGCGCCAGGGCCCGCCGTTCCTCTTCCTTGACGTTCGGCGCGTGCGCGCCGAGCAGCCTCATCACGGTGTCGTTGGCCAGAGGCTGCAGCATAAGGCGGCGGCAGCGCGAGCGAATGGTCGGCAGCAGACGGCCCGGTGCGTGCGATACGATCAGCAGCACGGCATTCGGTGGCGGCTCTTCAAGGACCTTCAGCACGGCATTGGCGCTGTTGCGATTCATTTCGTCGGCCGAATCGACGATGGCGACGCGCCACCGCCCCATCGCCGGCGTCATGTGCATAAAAGCGCCGAGGTCGCGCACGTCGTCGACGGCGATCTCCGCCCGCATGCGCCCGGTATCGGGATTGAGCGTGCGCCTGAGATGGAACAGATCGGGATGAGAGCGTGCATCGACCAGCGCACGGCCCGGCGCATCGACCGGTACGTCGAGGCCATCGGGCGCGCCACCGAATAGGCCGCCCGGCGTCTCGCCGCTGAGCAGGAATCTTGCAAAGCGCCAGGCCAGTGTCGCCTTGCCGATGCCGCGTGGCCCGGCGATCAGCCAGGCATGATGCAGCCGCCCGCTTTGATGGGCTGCCAGCAGCGTCTTCTCGGCCGGCTGATGACCCTCGAGGCCGGTATTGCGCCATGGTGGCGGCCAGTCGTAGGGCCATTCGAGCTTTTCGAGCTGTCCGGCATCGATGCCCGTCTTGCCGCGTGCCATGCGCTCAGACTCCCAGCCGCTCCCTTACCGCGCCGGCGATCGCCCGGGCGACTGCGTCGATATCCCCTGTAGCATCGATCACGATGCAGCGCCCGGGCTCACGACCGGCGATGTCGAGGAAGCCCGCGCGGACGCGGGCATGGAACTCCCGCGGCAGGCTCTCATAGCGTGTTTCGGTGCCTCGCCGCGCCGCGGCGCGCTTCAGGCCGATCTCGACCGGCAAGTCGAGGATTACCGTGAGGTCGGGCCGGAATTTTCCGACGGCTACCTCGTAGAGCTGCTCGAAGACGCGGCGATCGACGCCGTGGCCGTAGCCCTGGTAGGCGAGCGTGGAATCGGCGAAGCGATCGCTCACGACCCAGTCGCCGCGCTCGAGGGCCGGCCAAACGGTCGAACGCAAATGCTCGCGGCGCGCTGCGAAGTGCAGCAGCGCCTCGGTCGTGCCGTCCCAGCGCTCCACCGGGCCTTCGACCAGGAGCTTGCGGATCATCTCCGCGCCCGGCGCGCCGCCCGGCTCGCGCGTCGCCACGACACGCCGGCCGCTCCCTTCAAGCCAGCTCTTCAGTCGCGCGATTTGAGTCGACTTGCCCGCTCCTTCACCGCCTTCGAGTGTGATGAAACGTCCGGCGGTGCTGCCGCTCACGACAGCCAGCCAAACAGATAATGGCGAATCATGCCGGCCATGCGGCCGAACACACCCATGCGCGGCACGTCGGCGCCGGCCTCCAGCGGATACTCGATGACGCGGTTGTCGGGCAGGGTGACGGCAGCGGTGCCGATCTTGGTACCCTTGGCGATCGGCGCCGAGATCGGCCCGTCGAAGCGGGCCACGACGCGCGGCGCCACCGCCTGGCCAGCCGGCGCTGTGATCTGCACGGCCCGCGACACGACCAGCGGCACCTTGTCTTGGGTGCCCAGCCACACTGGTGCTTCGACGACCGTGTCGCCGGCCCGGAATACCGTGGTGTTGGTGAATTCGCGATAGCCCCACTCCATCAACCGTGCGGCTTCCTGGGCCCGCTCGGCCATGGAGCCGAGGCCGTTCACCACCAGGACCAGCCGTCGTCCATCGCGGATCGCCGCGGTCGATTGACCGTAGCCGCTCTCCTCCGTGTGCCCGGTCTTCAGCCCGTCGGTGCCGGGCGTGGTCTTGAGCAGACGGTTGCGGTTCTCCTGTCGGATATTGTTGTAGCTCCAGCTCGTCTCGGCGTAGTAGCGGTAGAGCTTGGGAAAGTCCTCGATTGTGCGCCATGACAGCACCGCGAGGTCGCGTGCCGTGGTCCACTGCCCTTTCGCCGGCCATCCCGACGAGTTCTTGAAGACTGTGGCGGTCATGCCGAGTTCGCGCCCCTTGGCGGTCATGCGTTCGGCGAAGGCTTCTTCCGTGGCCGAGAGGCCTTCCGCCACGACGACGCATGCATCGTTGCCCGACAGCACGATCATGCCCCTGATCAGGTCCTCGACCGAGACCTCACTGCCTAGCTCGACGAACATGCGCGAGCCGCCCATGTTGCGCGCCCGTTCGCTGACACGAAAGCGCGTGTCGAGCTTGAGCCGGCCGGCCGCCAATTCCTCGAAGACGATGTAGATCGTCATCATCTTGGCCATGGATGAGGGATGCATCGGCTTGTCGGCATCCTTGAACAGCAGCACTGTCGAGGTCTGCGGATCGACCATGAAGGCCTGCTTGGCGTGCGTGCCGATACCGATCTGCGAGGGCGGCAGGGTCTCGGTCTTGGGTACCGCGGGCGCCGTCGCCGCTTTGGGAGGCGTGGTCGTGCGCGGCTTGACCGGCGGCTTCTGCTGCGGCTGGGTCTGTCGCTTCTGCTGCTCGTTCTGCTGCTGCGCCAAGACCGCGACCGGCGCACCGGCCAGGCTCGCCGCGACGAGGAGCGCCGCTACGGGGCGCAGTCGATCAATCAGAGACAACACGGGCATCCCCATAACCAGAGCGCTTCAGCCGATCGGCCACGATGGCGGCCGCATCGGCGGTGGTGTAAGGCCCGAGCCGCACGCGATAGACATCGCGCCCGCTGGCCGAGCCCAAGGCGATCTCCGAAGCGCCGTAGCTGCGCACCGCGCCGCGTTGGCGCTCGGCGTTCTCCGCCGTCGAGAACGACCCGGTCTGCACATAGAAGCCGCTGGCCCACGTCACGACCGGCACCGACGAAGTGGCCGCGAGCGAGCCGACCGTGGCGCCGCCGGCTGGTGTCGCCGTGTCGACGGCAGGGGGGCGTGGATTGGCCGGCCAGGCCGCTTGCACCATCGGCGGCGGCGCAGCGGCGGGCTGTGCACTTGCCATGACTTGCACGGGCGGGGCGGCCGGCGTACGGCGCTGGCCCGCGGCGAGCTGTGCTATCGCGGCATTCTGCTCTGCCGGACCGCCGCCACCCAGAGCGACTTCCTTGACGGTCATGCTTTCAGTCGTGAGCTGGTCGATTCGCACGCGGCCGGTGCCGCTGCGGATGATATCGATCTCTTCGGCCGCCGTACGCGACAGGTCGATGACGCGGTTGCGGGCGAACGGGCCGCGATCGTTGATGCGCACGACCGTGCTGAGGCCGTTGTCCAAATTGGTGACGCGAACGATCGAAGGCATTTGCAAGGTCCGATGGGCGGCCGTGCGATCCCTTTGGTCATATTGCTCGCCGTTGGCCGTCGACTTGCCGTGGAAGCCCGGCCCATACCACGAGGCGACACCGGTTTCGACATGGTTGAACGATTCCTGCGGCGTGTAGGTGACGCCATCGATCTTGTAGGGGGCGCCGACCTTGTAGGCGCCGCGCTGAGCCACCGGACTGCTGCTTTTGCCTCCCGGGGAACCGCAGGCGGCGAGCGCCGCCGCCAACGACACAATGGCGACGACACGGACAATTCCAGGGTACGCCATATGAGTATTGACTACGAATAGAGGCATCGCCAGCAAATCATACATCATCTTGCGGCAGGCGGGCAGTCGTCTCGTCACCGTCGGTCAAGCAGCGATCTTGTCGGACAGCAGGCCTACAGCCAAAGCGAAGAAATCGGATTGGTTCCAGCGCAGGATGGCGCGGAAGTTCTCGGTGGTGAGAAAGGCCGGACCGCTTGCGCCGGCCGGGCGAACGATGCGCTCGCCCTGTCCCGCCGGCGTGCCGGCCGGTACTTCCTGACCCCAGGCGAGACCGGGCCGCCAGCCGACGCGGCGCAGGTAGTTCACGGTCGAAGCAAAGACGTCGGCCTTGTTGGTCCAAATGTCCATGCGGCCGTCGCCGTCGCCGTCGGCAGCGTAAGCAAGAAAGCTGGTGGGAATGAACTGGCATTGGCCCATGGCCCCGGCCCAGGAGCCTTTCATGGCGTCGAAAGCGACATGGCCCTGGCTCAGAATCTTGAGCGCGGCGATGAGCTGCTGGCGGAAGAACTGGGCGCGAAAGTTGTTGTAGACCAGGGTCGCCAGGGCATCGACGACTTCGAAGTCCCCCAGCCGCGTGCCGTAGTTGCTTTCGATCCCCCATAAGGCGACCACGGTCGACGCCGGAATGCCGGCGGGTACCGCGAAGCGGTCGATCAGCGCGCGGTCCTCGGCCAGCCGGGCACGGCCATTCCTCACTCGTTCGTCCGACACGACGATTTCCAAGTAACGGTCGAATGTCATCTTGAACTCGGGCTGATTGCGCGCCAGTTCCATGACCCTGGGAATCTCCTGAACCTTGCTGAACGCGCTATCGAGCGTGCCGCGATCGACGCCGGCCTTCTGAGCTTCGGCGCGGATGGTGCGGAGGAAGGCATCGAACTTGGCATCGCCGCTTTGAGCCAGCGCGGAGGTCGGCAGGAGCGCAGCAGCGGCGCAGAATGAGCGGCGGTGAATCATGGGCAGTCGTTCCGTTCGAACGTGGTCGCGGACAGCAAGAATGCCAAATCTACCCTCTCCTCTGTCAAATTTGTGGCGTCTTGCTCATCTGTACCTGCCGTCGCGAAGGGAGTAACAACGCGGCGGCGAGGATGGGTGGCCGAGTGGTTTAAGGCACCGGTCTTGAAAACCGGCGTGGGTTCACGCTCACCGTGGGTTCGAATCCCACCCCATCCGCCAGAAAACGCGATTGTCCGGCCCTGAGACATGGGTAACGGACTGTACCTAAGACATAGGTAACAACCTCGGGCCGAACGGGTTGTCCAGGGGTTGCAAGGTCTTCTGTTCC
>VGCQ01000236.1 GCA_016870055.1 Alphaproteobacteria bacterium
CGGCACGTTGATCTTCCTGCTGCCGACTTGCGCCATCCTGGCCTGGCTGAGTTGGCCGTTCTTCATGCAGTCCTACGCCGTCTACGAGCATTCCTCCAACGCCGGCGGCCTGCTGCGCTGGCCGATCAAGCTGGTCCTGCCGGTCGGCTTCCTGCTGGTGGCCCTGCAGGGCGTTTCCGAACTCATCAAACGCGTGGCCTTCCTCAACGGGCTTCCCGTCGAGAGCCTCGAAGCGCACTACGAGAGGCCGACGCAATGATCCCCTTGGATTGGATGCCGCCGCTGATGTTCGGCGGCCTCATCGTCTTCATGATCATCGGCTACCCGGTGGCATTCTCCCTGGCGGCGGTCGGCTTCTTCTTCGGCTTCCTGGCCATCGAGATGGGCTACTTCACGATGGCCTTCATGCAGGCCATCCCGGGCCGCGTCTTCGGCAGCATTCTCGCCAACGAGCTGCTGCTCGCTATCCCTTTCTTCACCTTCATGGGCGCGATCCTCGAGAAATGCGGCCTCGCCGAGGACATGCTGGAGTCGATGGGCCAGCTGTTCGGGCCGATCAAAGGCGGGCTCGGCTATTCGACGATCATCGTCGGCTTCATTCTGGGCGCCATCACCGGCACGGTGGCGGCGCAGGTCATCGCCATGGCGCTGATCACCCTGCCGGTGATGATGCGCTACAAGTACGACATGCGCTACGCCACCGGTGTGCTGGCGGCGTCGGGCACCATCACCCAGCTCGTGCCGCCGTCGTTGGTGCTGGTCGTGCTGGCCGACCAGCTCGGCCGCTCGGTCGGCGACATGTATCTCGGCGCCTGGGGGCCCTCGCTGCTGCAGATCGCGATCTTCGCCGCCTATACCTACTACCTCACCCTGGTGAAGCCGCACGCCCTGCCGCCGGTGCCGCGCACGCTGTTCGGCAGGGATCTGCTGGTCAAGTGCGCCTGGGGCATCATCCCGGCCGGCGTGCTGATCTTCCTGGTGCTCGGCACGATCATGATGGGCCTGGCCACGCCGACCGAAGCCGGCGCCATGGGCACCATCGGCGCCATCGTGCTGGCCGTGGTGCGCAACGCACCGTTGACCAAGTTCGACCGTTGGGCGTTCGGCGCGGGCTGCGCGGCCGCCGTCATCGGCGCACTGATCGGCATCGTCGCCTTCAAGTCGATCCCCTTCAAGATCGCTTTCACGATCATGTTCGCCACGGTCGCCTGGCTGTGCTGGCGCGCCTGGCAAGTGCGCGATCTGCGCGAGCTGATCGTGCAGGCCTTTCAGGCGACGATGCGCATCACCGCCATGGTCGCCTTCATCCTGGTCGGCGCCACGTGCTTTTCGATCACCTTCGCCGGCGTCGACGGCAACCACTGGGTCGAGCACCTGATGAGCGGCCTGCCGGGCGGCGTTTGGGGCTTCCTGATCGTCGTCAATCTGTTCATCTTCTTCCTGGCGTTCTTCCTCGACTTCTTCGAGATCGCCTTCATCATCGTGCCGATGCTGGCGCCGGTGGCGCAGAAGCTGCTCACTCCGGTGGTCGGCGCCGACGCCGCCTTGATCTGGTTCGGCGTCATGATCTGCGTCAACGTCCAGACGTCGTTCATGCATCCACCGTTCGGCTTCGCCCTCTTCTACCTGCGCAGCGTCGCGCCGAAAGAGGTGAAGAGTTCCGACATCTACTGGGGCTCGATCCCCTGGGTGGTGCTGCAGCTCATCATGGTGGCGATCGTGATCGCGGTCCCGCAGTCGGTGACCTACTTCCTCGACAAGCCGCACGGCGTCGACCCGAGCAAGGTCAAGATCGAGATCCAGGCGCCGCCGACCGACGATGCGCCACCGCCGGTGTTCATCACGCCGCCGAGGAACTGAGGCAAACAAAAAGCCCCGCCGTCTCCGGCGGGGCTTTCGTTTGCGTCCTCTCCTAGCGGCCTTGCGCCGACATGGAGAAGTTGAAGTTGTCGAAAGTGTTCTCGGCGACGCGGAACCACAGATTCTCGTCGGACCGGAACGCCTTCAGGTTGTCGTAGATCTTCTTGAACGTCGCATCCTTGGCCGACAGCTCGTCGTAGTATTTGTAGGCCTCGTTGAAGCAGGCCTCGAGCACCGACCGCGGGAACGGCCTGAGCTCGGTGCCGGCCGCCACCAGGCGGCGCAGCGCCGCCGGGTTGCCCGCGTCGTACTTGGGCACCATCCAGGAGGTGACCAGGCCGCACGCCGTCTCGACCATCGACTTGTAGGGCTTGGGCAGCTCTTCCCACGCCTTGTTGTTGATGTACATCGAGCCGACCGACGCGCCTTCCCACCAACCCGGGTAGTAGTAGTACTTGGCGACCTTGTTGAAGCCGAGCTTCTCGTCGTCGTAGGGGCCGACCCATTCGCAGGCGTCGATCGTGCCCTTCTCCAGCGCCGGATAGATGTCGCCGCCGGCGATCTGCTGCGGCACGACGCCGAGACGCTCGAGGATCAGGCCGGCGAAGCCGCCGACGCGGAACTTCAGGCCCTTCATGTCGTCCATCGACTTGATTTCCTTGCGGAACCAGCCGCCCATCTGGCAGCCCGTGCCGCCGAACGGGAAGGATCGGAAATTGTAGGACTTGTAGAAGTCGTTGATCAGCTCATGGCCGCCACCGTGATAGAGCCAGGCATAGTACTGGCGCTGGTTCATGGTGAACGGCAGGCCGGTCTCGAACACGAAGCTCGGGCTCTTGCCGAAGTAGTAGTAGGCGGCGGTTTGGCCGGCCTCGACAGTGCCGTTCTGCAGCGCGTCGGCCACCTGCAGTCCGGGCACGATTTCGCCGGCAGCGAAGACCCGGATCTGGAACTTGCCGTCCGACATCTCGTTGCACATCTTGGCGAACAGCTCGGCGCCGCCATAGAGCGCGTCGAGCGACTTGGGGAAGCTCGACGTCAGACGCCACTTCACTTCCGGCATGCTCTGCGCGATCGCCGGCGCCGCGACGGCGAAAACCGCAGCGACACCCGCCGCACCCACGCCCGCCGTCTTGATAAACTTCCTACGCTCCATCGATTGCTTACCTCCCTTGCAACGGCCGACCTCGGCCGTCTTCAGCGGCGCGCAACTTGTCACACGCCCGGCGATTCGGAAAGCCGGGCAGTGGCTGCGGCGGTGGCAAAAGAAACCCCGCCGGAGCGGGGTTTCACGCGATCTTCTTGGGCGTCTGGCTCAGACCTTACCGGCGCCATACATCCGTGCCATGAAGCCGTCGAAGCCGCCTTCGGCGATCCGCGACCACAGGACCTGCTCGGAGCGATAGGGCTTCCAGATGTCCCAGACCTTCTTGAACTTGGCGTTCTTGGCGACGATCTCGTTGCAGACCTCGTTGGTCGCATTGAAGCAGGCCTCGAGCACCGCGTTCGGGAAGGGCTGCAGCTTGACGCCGGACGCCACCAGGCGGCGAAGCGCCGCCGGATTGCCGTTGTCGTACTTGCCCAGCATCCAGAGCGTGATCTCGTTGGCCGTCGTCTCGATCGCCTTCTGGTAGGAAGGCGGCAGATCGTTCCAGGCCTTCTGGTTGATGTAGGCGGTCCCCATGCCGGTGCCCTCCCACCAGCCGGGGTAGTAGTAGTACGGCGCCACCTTGTTGAAGCCGAGCTTCTCGTCGTCGTACGGGCCGACCCATTCGGCGGCATCGATCGTGCCCTTCTCCAGCGCCGGATAGATTTCGCCACCCGGGATCTGCTGTGCCACGACGCCGAGTCTGCTCAGGATCTGGCCGGCGAAGCCGCCGACACGGAACTTGAGCCCCTTGAGGTCGTCGACCGTCTTGATCTCCTTGCGGAACCAGCCGCCCATCTGCGCGCCGGTGCCGCCCATCATGTGGCCGACCACGCCGTAGTCCTTGTAGAACTCGTCCATCGCCTGGCGGCCGCCGCCATGCATCCACCACGCCACGTGCTGGCGGCTGTTGAGGCCGAACGGCACGGCGGTGTCGAAGGTGAAGGTGATGTCCTTGCCGATATAGTAGTAGGCGGCGGTCTGGCCGATCTCGACCGTGCCGTTCTGCACGGCATCGAGCACCTGGAAGCCCGGCACGATTTCGCCTGAGGCGAAGGGCGTGATCTTGAACTTGCCGTCGGTGATCTCGGCAATGCGCCGGCAGAACAGCTCGGCGCCGCCGAACAGCGTGTCGAGCGACTTGGGGAAGCTCGACGTCAGGCGCCACTTCAACTCCGGCAGGCCTTGCGCGAGCGCCGGAGCGGCCAGCGTGGTGGCCGCCGCGCCGATGCCCGCGGTCTTGATGAATTTGCGACGTTGCATGAAAACCCTCCCTAAGGGTTGTATCTCTGCGACCACGCACTTCTTCCAATAAGCGAAACAAGCCTGCCACACGTCCGCGCGCTTGGCAAAGCACGACCAAGAAAAAGCCCCGCCGAGGCGGGGCTTTTCCGGTCATCTCACAGTCTGTGCAGCCGTGAAGGCGAAGTTCTCGTAACTCAGCTCGGCGACGCGGAACCACAGATACTGCTCGTCGCGGAACGCCTTCCAGTGGTCGTAGACCTTCTTGAACTTGGCGTTCTTGGACGAGAACTCGTCGTAGAGCTCGTGCGTCGCCTTCCAAGCGGCGGCGAGCACGTCGCGCGGATAGGGCTTGAGCTGCGCGCCGGCCGCCACCAGCCGGCGCAGCGCCTGCGGGTTCTGCACGTCGTAGCGCGCCATCATCTCGCCGTTGACGTCGGCCGCCACCGTCTCGACCGCGAGCTTGTAAGCCGCCGGCAGGGCATCCCAGTGCTGCTTGCCGACGATCAGCGAGATCTGCGTGCCGGCCTCCCAGAAGCCCGGGTAGTAGTAGAACGGCGCCACCTTGTAGAAGCCGAGCTTCTCGTCGTCGTACGGCCCGACCCACTCCGCACCGTCGATCGCGCCGCGCTCGAGCGACGGATAGATCTCGCCGCCGGCGATCTGCTGCGGCACCGCACCGAGCTTGGCCCAGACCTGGCCGCCGATGCCGGGAATGCGCATTTTCAGCCCCTTGAGGTCGTCGAGCGTCTTGATCTCCTTGCGGAACCAGCCGCCCATCTGAACGCCGGTGTTGCCGGCCGGCATCGGCACGGCGTTGTAGTCGGCCATGAACTCGCGCATGAGCTGCAGGCCGCCGCCTTGGATCATCCAGGCATTCTGCTGCCGCGCCGTCAGCCCGAACGGCACGCCGGCGTCGAAGCCGAAGGTGAGGTCTTTGCCGACGAAGTAGTAGCTCGCGGTGTGGCACATCTCGACGGTGTTGTTCTGCACCGCATCGAGCGCCTGCAGGGCGGGCACGATCTCGCCCGGTGCGAAGACGCGGATCTGGAACTTGTTGTCGGTCAGCGCCGCCACCTTCTTGGCGATCGATTCGGCGCCGCCGTAGAGCGTATCAAGCGACTTGGGGAAGCTCGAGGTCAGGCGCCACTTCAACTCGGGCATCGACTGCGCGATGGCTGGCGCTGCGACGGCCGTCGCCGCTGCCGCGCCGACGCCGGCGGTCTTGAGAAATTTACGTCGTCTCATTCCATCCTCCACACATGAAATCTCCCCTGCGCCGTGTCCGCGCAGGGGAGACAAGAGCCGAAACCTAGAGCTTGTTGGCCGCCGACTGGCGCGCCATGAAGGTGTCGAAGCCACCTTCGGCGACGCGCGACCACAGCACGCCCTCGCGACGGAACTCCGACCACGGCTCGAAGATCTTCTTGAAGTTGGGCGACTTGGCGTTGGTCTCGGCGAACACCTCGTTGGCCGCGTTGAAGCAGGCTTCGAGCACCGGCTGCGGATAGGGCAGGAGCTTGGTGCCGCCGGCCAGCAGCTCGCGCAGCGCCTTGGGGCTCGCCGCGTCGTACTTGGCGACCATCCAGGTGTTGGTCATCGCCGCGGCGGCGCGCACGATCGCCTGGTAGCTCTTGGGCAGCTCGTTCCACCGGTTGAGCCCGATGAACAGGTGCAGCGTGGCGCTGCCTTCCCACCAGCCCGGATAGTAGTAGAACGGCGCCACCTTGTTGAAGCCGAGCTTCTGGTCGTCGTAGGGACCGACCCACTCGGCGGCGTCGACCGTGCCCTTCTCGAGCGCCGGATAGATCTCGCCGCCGGCGATCTGCTGCGGCACCACGCCGATCTTGGTCATGACCTGGCCGCCGAAGCCGCCGATGCGCATCTTCAGGCCCTTCATGTCGTCGAGCGTCTTGATCTCCTTGCGGAACCAGCCGCCCATCTGCGCGCCGGTGTTGCCCGACGCCAGGCCGAAGATGTTGTAGCCCTTGTAGAAGTCGTTCAGCGCCTGCTCGCCGCCGCCCTGGGTCAGCCAGGCGTCCTGCTGGCGGGTGTTGAGGCCGAACGGCACGGCGGTGCCGAAGGCGAAGGCCGGATCCTTGCCGAAATAGTAGTACGAGGCGGTGTGGCCCATCTCGACCGTGCCGTTCTGGATCGCGTCGGCGACCTGCAGGCCGGGCACGATCTCGCCGGCGGCGAACACGCGGATCTGGAACTTGTTGTCGGTCGCTTCGGCGATGTTCTTGGCCAGCACCTCGGCCGCGCCGTACAGCGTGTCGAGCGACTTGGGGAAGCTCGAGGTGAGACGCCACTTCAGTTCCGGCATCGACTGGGCGATGGCCGGGGCCGCAAGCGTTGCCGAGGCCGCGACCGCGGCGCCGCCGACGGCGCCGTTACGCAAGAATTTCCGACGTTGCATGACGAGAAGACTCCCTATTTTCCAATGTTCCAATGCATTTTCGGCCTGCGGCACCCGCCGCGAGGCGCGGGGTTATGGCATGCACTCAATGGGCGAGCAACAGGACCAGGGCGAGCGTGCCGATGGCGATGCGATACCAGGCGAACACGCCGAAACCGTGGCGGCTGATGAAGCGCAGGAACGGCCGCACCACGGCGAGTGCTGCGACGAAGGCGACGACGAAGCCGATGGCGATGATGCCGCCACCCTGCCAGTCGAGCGTCGACCAGTTCTTGTAGAGATCGTAGACGGTGGCGCCGAGCATGGTCGGCATGGCGAGGAAGAAGGAGAACTCCGCGGCCGTCGCGCGATCGACGCGAAAGACCCGGGCGCCCATGATGGTGGCGCCGGCGCGCGACACGCCGGGGATCATGGCGAGGCACTGGCAGACGCCGATCAGCAGCGCGGTCTTGAGGTCGACCTCGTCCAGCGACTTGATGCGCGCCCGCGGCGCCAGCCGCTCGATGATCAGGATGGCGATGCCGCCCACGATCAGCGCCACCGCCACGACCATCGGGCTGAACAGCAGCGCCTTGATGTATTTGTGCGCCACCACGCCGACCGCGGCGGCCGGCAGGAAGGCGATCACGATGGCGGCGGTGAAGCGCAGCGCCACCGGCTCGCGCCGCAGCGTGCCGAGCGCGGTCGACCAGATCTTGGCGCGGTAGAGAAAGCACACGGCCAGGATCGAGCCCAGCTGGATCACGATCTCGAACACCTTGCCGGGCGGCCCCTGGAAGGACAGCACCTCCTCGGCGAGGATGATGTGGCCGGTCGAGGAGACCGGCAGGAACTCGGTGAGGCCTTCGACGACGCCGATCAGCACCGTCTTCCAGATCAGCGTCAGGTCCATCGGTTCAA
>VGCQ01000237.1 GCA_016870055.1 Alphaproteobacteria bacterium
GTTGATCCCAACCGCCATCCAACTGTGATGCAGAAAGCATCTCGCCTATGAATCACAGACCGATTCCCAACGTCAACCTAAAGTTAGCGCCTATGAGCGTTGCGGTGAACCTCCTGCCGATACCGATCTACAACGCGACTCCCCTCACCTCTTACTTCTCATAAGTGTACCTGAAGTCGCAGTGGCTCGCACCCTGCATGATGGTCTGGCTGCGCGCGAGCTTGAGCTTGGGATCGTAGCCCTCGCAGAACGCGCCGTCGCGGTTGCACGACAGCAGGTGGCCGATCTCGCCCAGCCCCATCGCCTTGTAGGTCTCGGCGTAGCGGCAGCGCACGACGTTGAACGTGAAGCTGTCGGCGCCCTGCTCCTTGACCTCGATCTCGAGCGCGCCGCCCTTGGTCCAGAGCGGCATCACGCCCTGGAAGGCCTTCAGCGACGTCCCGCCCGGCGCGGCGGCGGCGAAGGCGCGGGCCTGCTCGATCGCCGATCGCCGCACCGATTCGGCGATAGTCTTCTTGGCAACCGCCTCGCCGTGGCTCTCCTTCAGGGTGAGGTAGACCTCCTTCAGGATCTCGGCCTCGATCGTGCGCTTCTCCAGCATGGAGAGGCCTTCGGGGTGAGGGGCGGACGGACTGGAACTCTGGCTCATGGCGGGCTCCCGTGGCGGATGGGCGAGCCTACACCTTGACATCGCCGCCCCGCGATGAAATATCCGCCTCCGATGAAGCCGTTCGCCCTCCTCCGGTCGCGACGCCGCCGCTCTTCCGAGCGGTGCCCGGACGCGCGCGCGTAACAGACGCGCCGCATCGTGAAGCCGCTGGAGAGTGCAGGCGGCTTCCATCCCTTCCTTCCTTCTCCAGTCGGCTTTTCCTGAAAGCCCTGAATTTGCGAGAGAGAAGACCATGACCAGCAGCAACAAGACCAAGATCTTCATCGACGGCCAGCACGGCACCACCGGCCTGCAGATCCTCGACCGGCTGAAGGATCGGCCCGACATCGAGCTGCTCGAGCTGCCGATGTCCGAGCGCAAGGACATCGGCAAGCGCGCTGAGATCGCGCGGGCCGCCGACATCGCCGTGCTCTGCCTGCCCGACGCCGCCGCCAAGGAGCTGGTCGCGGCGCTCGATCGGATGGGAGGTGGCGATGCCGACACGGTCGTGATCGACGCCAGCACCGCCCATCGCGTCGCCGACGGCTGGACCTACGGCTTCCCCGAGATGGCCAAGGACCACCGCAAGAAGTTGCTCGGCTCCCATCGCATCAGCAATCCCGGCTGCTATCCGACGGGCGCCATCGCCCTGCTGCGGCCGCTGGTCGATGCCGGCATCGTGCGCGCGGATTCGACGCCCGCGGTGTTCGGCGTCTCGGGCTACACCGGCGGCGGCAAGGAGCTGATCGCCGTGCACGAGAAGCCCGAGGTCGAGCCGTTCGGCGTCTATGGCCTGGAGCTGGCCCACAAGCACGTGCCGGAGATGAAGAAGTACGCCCACCTCGAGCATGCGCCGCTGTTCGTGCCGTCGGTCGGCCACTACGCCCAGGGCATGCTGGTCATGGTGCCGATCACGCGCGACATCGTGGCGAAGAAGGTGACGGCGAAGGACGTGCACGGCGTGCTCGCCGACTACTATGCCGGCGAGACCTTCGTGCCGGTGCGGCCGCTCGCCGACCGGCGGTGGCTGGAGCGCGACCGGTTCCTGCGGGCCGACCGGCTGGTCGACACCAACACCATGGAGCTCGCCGTCTACGGCAACGAGGCCGAGGAGCAGATCCTGGCCGTGGCCTCGCTCGACAATCTCGGCAAGGGCGCCTCGGGCGCGGCGGTGCAGGTGATCAACCTCAAGACCGGCGTCGCCGAAACCACCGGCCTCGCCGTGGCGGCGTAGTCGTCACGCTCCTCCCGTCAGGCTCCTCTCCCCCGTCAGGGGGAGAGCGACTGTCTTGTTGGTCAAGCACTTTGCCATGGGCGTCGTTCGAGATCGGACGCAGCGTTCTCACGCCGGCGCGAAGATATTCCCGTGCGCACCGCCCTTGGCGGCGGCCTCGCCGCTCACCGCCGCCGGCGCGGCGAACGCCGGGTCGTGCTGCAGGCGCGGCAGCACGCGCTCGGCGAACAGCCGCATGTTCATCTCGACCTCGTGGTGCGGCAGGTTGCCGAAGGCGAACTCGGTCACCAGATGGCCGAGCCCGGTGAGGCGCTGCAGCTCGCCGATCTGCTGCAGGCAGTCGTCGGGCGTGCCGACGATCTGGATCGAGACGTAGAAGTCGGTGGCCTTCGCGAGGTTCGCCGGATCCTTGAGCTTGGCATAGGTCTTGGCCGTCTTGCCGTAGGCCTCGTAGCCTTTGACCGAGGCGAGATGGCCGTCGGAGAAATGGTAGTGATCGTCGATCGACTGCCACTTGCGGCCGAGATAGCGCATCGCCCGCTCGCGCGCCTCGGCCCGGCTCTCCGCCACCGAGACGTTGGTCAGGATGATCGGCGGCCGCGGCGCGAAGCCCGCCGCCTGGGCCGTCGCGTGGAACTTCACGATGTCCTCGCGGCACTTGGCCCATTCGTTCTGCATGATGAAGAGCATGCCGAAACCCAGCTTGGCGATCAGCTCGGCCGATTCGGGGCTCACCGAGCTGGCATAGAACCGCCGCTCGGGGTGCGAGATCGGCCGCGGCCGGATCGCGGTGCGCGGAATCTTGAAGAACTCGCCCTGATGCTCGAACGTCTCGTTGGCCAGCGCCTTCACGATCACTTGCGCCGCCTCGGCGAAGCGCGGCCGCGCCTCGCCCATCGGCACGCCGAAGCCGGCGTACTCGACCGAGGCGGCGCCGCGGCCGAAGCCGAACAGGCAGCGCCCGCCGCACAAGATGTCCAAGAGCGCGATCTGCTCGGCGACGCGGATCGGGTCGTGCCAGGGCAGCACGATCACCGCCGTGCCCAGCGCCACCCGCTTGGTCCGCCCGGCGTAGTAGGAAAGAAGCTGCGTCGGCGCCGGCGACATGGCGTAGCCGGTGAAGTGATGCTCCAGCGCCCATAGCGAATCGAAACCCAGCGGCTCGGCGAGGTCGCCCATCGCCAGGTGCTCGCTCACCACCGCCACGTCGGGCCGGCCGGGCTCATGCAGCATATTCAGCGCGATACCGACCTTCATGGTGTCCTCCTCGTCCTGGTGAGAAGGAATTGTCGGCCCGTCCTCGGCGGGCGGACAAGCGCCAAGTGGCCACGGCCATCGCTGCGCGAGCCGGTGCCGGCGACGGCGGGTGCGCCAGGCCAACGGGAAGGGCCAAGACGATTGCCGCCAAAGCGACAGGGCCGCCTCGCGGCGGCCCTGCATGGACATCGGCAAATCGCGGCCTGCGGTATGCTTTCTAGAACCAGCCACCGGTCATGTTGTAGTCGTAGTAGTTGCTTATCGACCACGACGGATCCGACAGGTCGGCCTGGTACCAGCCTTCGATGAGGGGCCCGGGTACCGCCTCGACGGCCTCGACCGCGCCAGAGCCGGTCATTTCCGGCGCGCTCAGCAGGTCGATCGGCATGTCGCTTGCGGCGGCAACGGGCGGTCCGAAGTCGAAGGAGCCGAACTCCGTCCAGCCATAGGAAGGCGCAGGCGGCGCGGCGTCGTTACTGGGGGCTTCACTTCCTTCGTCCGTCGGCGACTGCGGCCACCACTCCTTTCGATAGCTACGGCTTGCGTCCGTCGGCGGTGTATCGAAAAGGCTGTCGAACCTGAACCCCTGCGATGCGGCGTAGGCTTCTTGCGCCGAGTTTGGCACGTAGTCGCGATCGAATACGGACTCTTTTACGAGGGATTGAAGGTTGGCTGGCGACTCGGCTCCTGGTGCGGAGTACGCGTCTTGCGTCAGGAGTGGGTTGAAGTCGTTGTCACCCGGGCGGAAGGAAAAGAACTGACCGGAGCCATGGGCGTAGGCGCCTGACTGCTCGGCGTAGTTGGGATCGGCCAGGAGCTGGGCCGTGGCGACGAGATTGAAGTTGGCGATGAAGTAGTCGAAGTTGGATAGCGACGCCATGTCTGTCTCCCTGAGGCCGGTGGGCGGCGGCATGCCGCCCGTCGATGGCGAGCCTTGTCGCACCGGCAGGCGGGTTGTCGGGAGTTGCAGCGGCATGCAGGGGGTTGCACGGGGGCCGATGGCCGGCAGAATGCCGGACGGGACGGGGGCGGGCGGGATGCCGGTAGCGGATTTTGCCAAGAAACTCGACGCGGTGCTGAAGACCTTCAATCTCAGCCGCGGCACGCTTGCCCGCACGGTCGGCTCGACTGGGATCTCGACGCGCCGACCTTCGCTCAGCGCCTTCGCCCGCCGGGTGAAGGCGCCGAACCGTCACCGGCCGCCGCAAGCAGCATCCCGGCCATCGTCGTGCTGCCGCTCGCCAACCTGAGCGGCGATGCCGGCCAGGATTACTTCGCCGACGGCATCACCGAGGACATCACCCTGGCGCTGTCGAGATGGCGTTCCTTCCAAACCATCGCGCGCAACTCGGCCTTTCTCTACAAGGGTCGCGTCGTCGACATGAAGCAGGTCGGCCGCGACCTCGGCGTGCGCTACGTGCTGGAAGGCTCCGTGCGCAAGGTCGGCAATCGCCTGCGCATCACCGTCCAGCTGATCGACACGACCACGGCCGCCCATGTCTGGGCCGAGCGCTACGACCGCGAGCTGACCGACATCTTCGAGGTGCAGGACGACATCTGTCGCCGCATCGCCGCCGTGATCGAGCCGGAGTTGGCGCGCCACGTGCAGCGCCAGGCCATGGACAAGACGGTGGATCACCTCGCCGCCTGGGACCTGCTGCATCGCGGCCTGTTCCACCTCTACAAATTCACCAAGGCCGACATCGCTGCGGCGCGATCCTACTTCGAGCGGGCGATCGCGCTCGATCCGCATTTCTGCCGCGCCTATACGAGCCTCGCCTATACCCATCAGCTCGACGTGCTGCACGGCTACGCCGACGATATCGAGCATTCGATCGGGGAGCACCTGCGCCATGCCAGGAAGGGCGTCGAGCTGGACGACGGCGACAGCTACGCCCACCTCATGCTGGCCTTTGCCTACGTACGCACGGGAGATCATGACCTGACGCTGGCCGAGGCGCGCAAGGCCGCCGACGTCAACCCCCACGACGCTTGGGCACATGCGATGGTCGGCCGCGCGCTCGATGCCGCAGGCGAGTCCGCGGCCGGCTTGCCTTACATAGAGCGGTCGATCGCGCTGACGCCGCGCGATCCGCACGTGAAGTTCTATCTCGCGGTCGGCGCCCAGATGCTGATCAACAAGCGCGACTATCGAGAAGCGGAGCGTTGGGCACGCCGAAGCATCGAAGCCGATCCGTCACAGGCGCGGCCGCACCTGCTGCTGGCCATCGCCTTGCGTTACCAGGAGCGGTGGCCCGAAGCGCGGGCGGCTCTGGCAGCCTGCGAGGCGGCCACGCCCGGCTTTCCGGACCGCTGGCACGCCTGGCGCGAGTACCGCGACGAAGCCGATCGGGTGCATATGTCGGAGGGGTTCGCGAGCCTGCGCCGGGCGCCGAAGGCAAACGCGGCCCGCAAGCGCCTGTAGCCTGGAGCGACTCGCTCTGTGCTCGTCGAAATCGATGACGTCCATGACGTGCCGTCGTAGCGGCACATGCCGCGGGCGCTGATCTCACCGGCCGGCCCGCGCGCCGAGCTGGAACAGATACGAGCCCAGGGCCACGCGAAGCGTGCTCGCCACGGCTCGCGCCATCAGGAACTATGTCATCGAGCGCGACACGCGATGAGCGGCGCCGCGATCGGCGATCACTCCTTGGAGCGATTGAACACGATCGCGCCGTTGGCGCGCGCAAAGTCTTCGGTACAGACCGCGCCGGTGTCGATGTGCGCGATCTCCTGCCCAAGGTCGTGGTGCCGACCCTGGTCACCCATTCGCGCGGCGACGCCGTGGCCTGCTGCAAGATGGGCCGCGAGATGGCCGCGGAAGTCCCCGGCATGCGCTTCGTCACCCTGCCGAGCAACAAGCACGTCTTGCTCGACAGCGAACCCGCCCACGCCCGCTTGCTCGGCGAGATTCAAGCGTTTCTGGCGGGGTGACGCGATCGCCCAACCCGCTCCAGTACCGACCGATCGCACCGCCTCGGCGAGGCATGACGCGTCGTGTTTCAGGGGCTGAACCACGCGATACGTGACAGCACTGCAGTCATCAATCTATAGTGGGTCGGCCCATCGGCGCCCCAGGTATACCCCCTGCTTGAGCCTAATAATTCGCAAGAACGTTACGCACCGTATCGTCTCTCGGCCATCGCGATGTCCTTGATTTGTTCGCATACTAGAGTTATATGTGGATCATGAACCCAGTCGGCCGCCCCACCCGTTTCGTCCCCGGGATGGTCGAGCAGGCGCACAATTATTGCCTGCTCGGCGCGACCAACGACGAGCTCGCGCTGTTCTTCGGCGTCTGTCCCGCCACCATCGACAATTGGATCGCCCGCCGCGCCGAATTCGGCGAGGCGGTGAAGAGCGGCCGTGTCGTGGCCGATGCGCGGGTGGCGCGCGGCCTGTTCGACCGCGCGGTCGGCTACGATCGCCACGTCGAGCGCCAGGTCGTCCTCGATGGCGCGGTGAAGGCTCTCACCTCTACCGTTCACTATCCGCCCAACGTCCAGGCTTGCATATTCTGGCTGCGCAATCGCCGCCGCCGCACGTGGAGCGAGGCGCCCAGCGAGGCGGCCGCTCCCGTGATCGACGATATCGCCCTGCTCGATGCCACGGGCGAGGGCGTGCTCCTCGACGACGATGACTGACGCCCCCACGCCCGACCGCAGCGACGCCACCGTGAGCTACGCCAACAAGCGGGTCGAGATGAGGGGCACATGAAGGAATGGTACAAGGCGGGCGGCTTGCCCGACGACCACGAGCTGCGTGCCGACCTCGCCGCTGTCGACTACGGCTACGACACTTCCGACGCCATCCGGCTCGAACGCAAGGACGACATGCGCCGCCGCGGGCGGGCTTCGCCCGACGACGGCAATGCGCTGACACTCACCTTCGCCTACCCGGTGTCCTGTCGCGACCTCAGGCGGCCTTGGTCGCCTTTACCGGCAACGCGATGGTCTCGAGCGTCGACAGGTCGAACCGCCGGGATGCCCCATCGATATCGAAGCCGACGACGTCACCTTTGGCATCGAGATCGACGACGAGACCAGCCGCCACCTCACGAGCCTCGACGCCCGGGCTCTCTTTCAGCTCGATATAGAGGGAGTCGGTTTCGGGGTAGTAGTGGATCTTCATGTCTCGTCCTCGCGGAAGCCGCGGTCGAAGAAAGCATTGTGCACAGTCTCGCCATCCGCAAGGGTGACGACTCGCAGATAGCGAGGTCTAGCTCCGCCCGATTGGGCAACTATACCCCAGAATCGAACACGACCATCAGCTTGCTCCTGGCGTCGGACGGGGTTCGCCAGGACGTCGACGCACCAGCGGCGGTCGATATAGGGCCGCTTACGTATCACCTGTTCATCGAAGTAGCGGGTTGTTTTCATCGCACCGGCGTCGATCTGCTCGGAACATATCTCAACTTGCCGG
>VGCQ01000238.1 GCA_016870055.1 Alphaproteobacteria bacterium
GTCCGTCAGGATGAGGTCGGGCTTGTGCTCGGCCGCCATGGCGACACCTTCAGCGCCGTCGTGCGCCTCGATCATGTCGTAGCCCGCCATGCCGAGGAGATCGCGCAGGATCTGGCGGTTGTCCTCGGTGTCCTCGACCACGAGTATCTTCTTGCTCATTGCGCGGCTTCCTTTACCGGTGCGGCGTCGATCGGGATGGCGACAGTGAAGGTCGAGCCGTGGCCGACCGCCGACTGGACGACGATGCGCCCGCCATGCAACTCGACGATCTTGCGTGAGATCGAGAGGCCAAGGCCCGTGCCGCCCTTCTGGCGCGTGCTCGAATTGTCGACTTGCTGGAACTCCTCGAAAATCTTGGCCTGGTCGGCTGGCGCGATGCCGGGCCCGGTATCGACCACCGAGATCTCGAACCGCTCGCCCAACCGCGCGGCCTGCACCTCGACCTTGCCCTGGTCGGTGAACTTGATGGCGTTGCCGACCAGGTTCAGCAGCACTTGCGTGAGCCGCCGCGAATCGCCGATGCCGAGCGGCAGGTCGGCCGGTACCGACTTCTCCAGCGCGAGCCCCTTGGCGCGAGCCAGCGACTCGGTGGCCGACAGCACAGTGGCCACCATGTCGGCCACGCTGTATTCCTCGACCGCGAGCGTGAGCTGGCCGGCCTCGATCTTGCTGAGGTCGAGCACGTCGTTGATCAGGCCGAGCAGGTGCTTGCCGTTGCTCTGCACGCGCTCCAGCACGCCCTGCGCCTTCCCAGGCATCTCGCCGTAGAGGCCGTCGACCATCATCTCGGTGTAGCCCAGGATGGCGTTGAGCGGCGTGCGCAGCTCGTGGCTCATGTTGGCGAGGAACTGCGATTTGTGCTGGCTCGCGACCTCGAGCTGGCGGCTCTTGTCGCGGATCTCGTTGAGCAGCCGCACGTTCTCGATGGCGATCACCGCCTGGTCGGCGAACACGCGGACCAGCTCGACCTGCTTGTCGGTGAACGCCTCGACGCGGTCGCGCGCCATGCATATGACGCCGAACAGCTTGCCGTCGCGCAGCATCGGCACGCCCAGCATCGAGCGCACGCTGCCCACCGTCGCCATGGCCTTGGGCCCGTAGTTCGGGTCGGCCAGGGCGTCGAGCTCGGTCACCGGCGCGGCGCGCAGCGCGACACGGCCGACCAGTGTGTCCTCGCCGGGATAGAGCGGTGTCGATTGTTCATGCTCCTGGTAGCTCGGATCGAGCGCGTAGCCCGCCTTCCAATGGAAGGCGCCGTCGGCCTCGAGCTGGAAGACGCCGCCCATCTGGGCGCGGCACAGGTTGGCTGCCGCCTCGATCACGGTGAGCAGCAAAGGCTCGAGATCGAAGGTCGAGCGGCTCATCACCTTCAGCACGTCGCTGATCGCCGTCTGCTGCTCCAACGACTCGCGCAGCTCGGTGAACAGCCGCACGTTCTGGATGGCGATGACGGCCTGGGCGGCAAACGTCTCCAGCAGTTCGATCTGGCGGCCGGTGAACGGTCCGACCTCGATCTTGCGCAGCAGGATGGCGCCGACTGTACGGCCTTCTCTCAGCATGGGCGCCACGAGCGCCGAGCCATAGGCGTGCGCTCGGGCAAATTCCTGCGCCCGGGCGAACTGCGCGTGATCGGCTTGCGCGATGTCGGGCAAATGCACCGTGCGGCCGTCGAGGATGGCGCGGCCGGTCAGCCGCGTGCGGTCGAGCGGCTCGTTGTCTCCCACCTGCGAGCCGAGAGGGCCGTCGTGGGTGGTGATGGTCATGCCGTCGCCTTGGCGCAGGGCGATCACGACATCGTTGGCGCCGCAGAAGCGTCGGGCCGAGGCGGCAACGACGTCGAGGACCGGCTGCACGTCGGTCGGCGATTCCGAGATCACTTTCAGAACCGACGCGGTCGCCGTCTGCTGCTCCAACGATTCGCGCAGCTCGGTGAACAGCCGCACGTTCTGGATGGCGATGACGGCCTGATCGGCGAAGGTCTGCAGCAGGCGAACTTCGCGCTCGTCGAAAGGACCCGGCGCAACGCGGCTCACGGAGAACAGGCCGATCGAGCGGCTTTCGCTCACCATCGGTACCGCGATGTTGCTGCGCCAGCCGCGCAGTCGGGCAATGTCGCGGACCGCCACCGGAACGCCTTCCGCTTCGGCATCGACGATCTGCGTGATCTGGCCGGTGCGGGCCGCGTCGGCGACGAACGACAGTCGAGCGATGCCGGGGTCGTTCAGCATCTGCCGCACCGAGTCGTTCGAGGCTGGGCGTCCGCCGCGGATGGATTCGGCCCTGAGGCGATCACCGTCGACCCGCCAGACGACGACGCTCCAACCGTTCAACAGCTTGAGGGCGCTGTCGGCGATGACGTCGAACACCGGCTGCACGTCGGTCGGCGATCGCGATATCACCTGCAGCACTTCGGCAGTCGCGGTCTGCTGGTCGAGTGTCTCGCTGAGCTCGCGGGTGCGATCCTCGACGTGCTGCTCCAGGGTCTCGTAGGACTCGCGCAAGGCGCCGGCCGAGCGGTTGAACTGGTCGGCCAGCGCTTCCAGCTCGTCGCCGGTCTTGATCGACAGGCGATGCGAGAGGTCGCCGCTGCCGATGCGTTGCGCGCCTTCCTGCATGGCCCGGATCGGCACCACCATGCGTCGCGCCAGCAGCGCGGCGGCGAGGCCGGCGATCAGCAGGCTGAGGATCAGCAAGACGAAGTCGCGCAGCGCGGTGTCGAACACCGGCTGCAGCGCCTCGGCGTCGGGCAGCTCGACGAACACCAGCCAGTTCAGCGCCGGAATGGAGGCATGGGCCGACAGAACCGCGACGCCGGCGAGGTTGCGCGCGTCGATGTCCCGGGCGGCGCCCGGCTTGGGATGAAGGGCCTCGGCCACTTGCGGCAGTCGGCTCATGTCGGTGCCGCGCAGCACCAGCGAGATGTCGGGATGGGCGATCAGCCGGCCCTGGCGGTCGACGACATAGGCATAGCCGGTCTCGCCGATCTTGATCTTGGAGACGACGTCCCAGATCAGCTTGAGGTTGACGTCGGCCACGGTGACGCCGCTCCGCCGGCCGTGTGCCACCGCCATGGTGAGGTAAGGCTCGCTTTCCTTGCGGAAATAGACCGGGCTGAAATAGACCCGGTTGGCCATGGTCTCGACGAAGGCCGGCTCGGCCGAGCGGTCGGTGCCGCCGCCGACCACGTTCATGCCGAGCCGCGACTCGCGCAACTGCTCGCGGCCCTGGCGGTCGATCTGCACCAGCTCGGTGATGGCCGGCACCTGGCGCAGCAGGCGGGCATAGTCGAAGCGCCGCGTCTCGACCGGCAGGTCGGCCCATTGGGCGTGCGCCACCCAACCGATCTGGCGCTCGATCTCGCGCACGAACAGCTCGATCCGCTGCGCCGCCGCATCGGCCTTTTCGTGCTGGACCTCGATCGAGGATCGCCGGTTGTCCTGGTAGACGAAGTAGAGGTCGAGTGCTGCGTTGAGCGCCAGCACGACCGCCACCAGGCCGACCAGCAGCGTCACGTACTTGGCGAACAGGCCGCGCTTCACTCGATGACCTCGTCGGCGCGGTTCAGGAACATCGCCGACGGCGTGAGCCCGAGGGTTCGGGCGGTCTTGAGGTTGACGACCAGCTCGAAGTGCGCGAGTTCCTGGGCGGGAAGGTCGGCGATGCGGGTTCCCTTCAGGACCTTGTCGACATAGCCCGCCAGGATGCGAGTCACTTCGGCATTGTCGGGACTGTAGGAAAAGAGCCCGCCGCTCTCGGCGATGCCGCGCCGGAAGGAAAATGCCGGCAGGCGATGCCTCATCGCATTCACGGCGGCGGCTTGCAGGCCGACCGACGGCTGGACCAGGACACCATCGACGCGGCGCGCCGCCAACATGTCGATCGCCGGCCCGAGCTCGTCGGCCGAGCGAATGAACACGGGGGCCACGTCGAATTTGCCGGCTTTCGCCGCGGCTTCGACGGCGCCCATCATGACCACGTGAAAGGGGTCGGGCTGGTTGGCCACCACGCCGAGCAGGCGCGTCGCGGGCTTGATCTCGCGAAACAGCTCGATGGCTTTGCCGGCGAGCGCGGCCGCAGGGTTGAATACGCCGGTGAGATTGGCTTCCGGCCGGGCGATGTTGCGCAACATGCCGGTGTCGAGGGCGCCGCCGCCGCTGAACACGATGGGGATGGTCGTGGTGGCACGCCTGGCAGCCGCGATCGCGGGCGTGAACACCGCCACGATGAGGTCGACTGGCCGACGCACCAACGGTGCTACCAGCGCGTCGGCGTTGGCTGCGTCGCCACCGATCGCCGCGTACTCGTAAGTGATCGACCGTCCTTGGACGTAGCCGAGATCGGCCATGGCCTTGCGGAACAGCGTCCAGCCGGGTTCGGGATCGCCGGCCACGACATAGCCGACGCGCGGCACCTTCTGCGCGCGCGCAAGCGATGGCCAGGCGACCACGCCGCCGCTGCCCGCAAGGAAGGTCCGCCGCTTCATTCGATCACCTGGCCGGTACGCCTGCCGCCGGTTCTGTCGCCCGCCGCACAAGATGCAGTTGTCGCGCCATGGCAGCGTTCTGTTGCCCCCGCCCCCCTTTCACCAAGTGTGCAGGTATTTTCCGGCGATTGGCGAGCGTCGGGACATGGTCCGCGAAACGTGAATGGACGATTTCGTTGCCCTGCAGTGTTGCGACGTGAACGCGGGCAGGGGTCGTGGTCGTCACAAGCGAGCCCGATGCGCCGCGGCGCGATCCGATGGTTGGACCGGGTCCAGCCTCATGCCTCCACGGCACAGTCTCGCGGCCCGTGCTGTTTGGCGGCCAACATATGACTCCGTTCTCCTGCGGTTCGCTCATGAAGCGCGGGGTGAGCGGCCGAGCGCTCAATTTGGGCGGTCGCCAGACTGACGGTCGACAACCCGCGCAGTGCCGGGGGACGCGGAGGTCGTATGCGCAAACCGGCTTGGCCGGCCATGGCACTTGCCGTCACACTGCCGGCCGCATGCCGCTTCACTGGAAGATCGCTCCGCTCGAGCACATGGTGGTTTGTGTCGCCGAAGGTGCGGTCACGATCGACGAGTTGATGGCCTACTTCGCGGCCCTCGATGCCGCGGGTGCCTCGAACTACCGCAAGATCCTCGACGCGACCCGCGCCACGGCCGGCTTGTCGGAAGCCGACCTCGGGCGCCTCGCGGCCTATGCCAGGTCGCTCGGCTGGCAGGGCACGCCGGGTCCCATGGCCGTCGTCACCGGAACCGGCGGCAACGAGCCGTTGGTGGCGAATGTGAAGGCCATGCTGCGGCTCGGCCGCAGAATGCGCGAGTTCCAGACCATCCACGAGGCGCGCCAATGGTTGGACGGCGAGCAACCGGGCCGCCCTTCGTGAACCGCCGGTGACGTCGCCGAAGATTGTGCGGCGCAGCGCGGCTTTTCCCTGTCAATCGGCCGCGTCTTGCCGAATGATCGAGTGCCGTGTCCGACGACTGCCGAACAACGATCGATAGAGTTCCGGATGTCCGCCGTCGTCGCTGACGATAAAGGCGGCCTGTTCACCATCAGTGGGCGACAATGGCTCATCCTGCTGATGGTCCAGCTCGCCAACATGCTGTTCGGCATGACCATCACCATCGCCAACCTGGTGCTGCCGCAGATGCGCGGCAATCTCTCGGCGTCGCCCGAGGAGATCTCCTGGGTGATCACCCTCAACCTGGTCGCGACCGCGGTCGCCACGCCGATGACCGGCTGGCTGTCGGGCCGGCTGGGCTGGCGCAACCTGATGTTCTTCACCGTGCTCGGCTTCACCGTCGCCTCGCTGGCCTGCGGCGTGGCGGGCAGCCTCGAGGCGCTGATCCTCGCCCGCGTCGCGCAAGGCGCGTTCGGGGCACCGATCATGCCGCTCGGCCAGGCCATCCTGCTCGCCACCTTTCCCAAGCACCTGCAGCCGACCGCCATCGTCATCTGGGGCATCGGTGCGGTGTTCGGCCCGGTGGTCGGTCCGGTGCTGGGCAGCATGGCGAGCGACGCCTACAACTGGCGCGCCGCCTTCTTCCTGATCGTGCCGCTCGGCCTGTGCTCGCTGGTCTGCATCTGGTTCGCCCTGCGCGATCATACCGCGCGCGCGGTCGCGCGCTTCGATTGGATCGGCTTCATCGCGCTGTCGGCCGCCATGACCTGCGCGCAATTGATCTTCGACCGCGGCCATCGCCTCGACTGGTTCGACTCGACGGAGATCGTGCTGTTCGCCTTCACCGGCCTGCTCGCCTTCTGGATCTTCGTCGTGCATTGCCTGACGGTGCCCGAGCCGTTCCTCAATCCGCGCCTGCTGCTCGATCGCAATTTCGCCATCGGCATCGTGCTCGCCCTGGTGATGGGCATGCTGAACTTCACCACGTTGGTGCTGTTCCCGACCCTGCTGCACGACCTGCGCGGCTATCCCGACAACGCCATCGCCGTGCTGATCGCCGCACGCGGCCTGGGCAACTGGGTGGCGTTCCTGGTGGTCGTGCAGTTCACCCGCGCCGCACCGCGGCTCGCCATCGTGACCGGCATGGCCATCCAGGCCGCCGCCGGTTTCTGGATGGGCGGGTTCGACATCAATCTCACCGAAACCGAGGTGTTCTGGAGCAACCTCGCCATGGGCTTCGGCCAGTCGATCGCCTTCACGCCGATGACGGTGATGGCTTTCTCGACGTTGCCGCCGCGCCAGGTGACCGAGGGTTCGGCGGTCTTCACGCTGTTCCGCAATTTCGGCTCGAGCCTGTTCATCTCCATCACGGTGCTGGTGGTCAGCCGCTCGACGGCGTCGAACTATTCGCGGCTGACCGAGAACATCACACCCTACAACAAGAGCCTGGTCGTCCCCGGCCTGCCGCCGCAATGGAGCCTGGACGGCGTGTCGAGCTTGCTCAGCCTCTCCAACGAGCTGCTGCGCCAGGCGGCGATGATCGGCTACCTCAATGCCTTCTGGCTGATGGCCTTCGTTGCCGCGGTTGCGGCGCCGTTGGCGATCTTCATGCAGCGCATCAAGCGGGAGCAGTGATGGAGGAGCGATGACCGAGATCAGGGACGACACGACCATCGGCGCGGCCTTCGCGGCGGCCGTCTCCACGCACGCCGATCGGCCGTTCCTCGCCGTGCCCGCCGACGAGGGGCGCGCCTACCTGCCCTCGGGCCTCGAGATGTCGTACGGCGAGGCGGGCCGGCGCATCGCGGCGTTGGCGATGCACTATCTCCAGGCGGGCTACGGCGTCGGCCATCGCGTCGCCACCCTGCTCGAGAACCGGCCCGAGCACGTCCTGCACACGCTGGCGCTGAACGGCATTGGCGTCTGCTGCGTGCCGATCAACCCGGACTACCGCGCCGCCGAGATCGCCTATCTCGTCGAGCACGGCGAGCCCGACCTGATCCTGACGCTCGGCACGCGCCAGGCGTCGATTGCCGAAGCACTGGCGCAGAGCGGGCATCGGCCGCCGGTGGTGGCGTGCGAAGCTTTCGAGGACACTTTGCCGAAGGCCGCGCGGCCGGCGCTCGGCACCGAGCCCCGGCCCGAGACGCCGGCCAGCATTCTCTACACG
>VGCQ01000239.1 GCA_016870055.1 Alphaproteobacteria bacterium
CGCCGGGCGCGGCGGCACGGCCGACCGACGGCGGCCTGCGGCGGCCGCCGATGCGGCCGGCCGTCAACAAGCGCCTGCCGCAATCGCCGGGCGCTAGACGCGAGGTGCCCAAGCGCCGTTCCGACAAGATCGACGTCGGCCGCGCGGTCGAGGGCGAGAACGATTTCCGCAGCCGGTCGGTCGCCCAGCAGCGGCGACGGCTGGAGCGCGAGCGCCGGCGCGAGTTCGCCGACGCCGTGCCGCAGCAGAAGGTCTATCGCGAGGTGACGATCCCCGAGACCATCACCGTGCAGGAGCTGGCGTCGCGCATGTCCGAGCGCGGCGCCGACGTGATCAAGACGCTGATGCGCATGGGCGTGATGGCGACCATCAACCAGGCGGTCGATCCCGATACCGCCGAACTGGTGGTGACCGAGATGGGCCACCGGCCCAAGCGCGTCGCCGAGGGCGATGTCGAGACCGGCTTGACCGAGGCCGTCGATGCGCCGGAAGCGCTGCTGGCGCGGCCGCCGGTGGTCACCATCATGGGCCATGTCGATCACGGCAAGACCTCGCTGCTCGACGCGTTGCGCGAGACCGACGTGGCGGCGCACGAAGCCGGCGGCATCACCCAGCATATCGGCGCCTACCAGGTGACTCTGCCGTCGCAGCAGAAGATCACCTTCCTCGACACGCCCGGCCACGAGGCCTTCACCGCCATGCGCGCCCGCGGCGCCAAGGTGACGGACATCGTCGTGCTGGTGGTGGCGGCCGATGACGGCGTCATGCCGCAGACCAAGGAGGCGATCGCCCACGCCAAGGCGGCGAACGTGCCGCTGATCGTCGCCATCAACAAGATGGACAAGGCCGGCGCCGATCCCAACCGGGTGCGCACCGAGCTGTTGCAGGACGAGATCCAGGTCGAGCAGCTGGGCGGCGACGTCCAGTCGATCGAGGTCTCGGCGATCAAGAAGACCAACCTCGACAAGCTAGAGGAAGCGATCCTGCTGCAGGCCGAAGTGCTCGAGCTCAAGGCCAACCCCGACCGTCCCGCCGACGGTGTCGTGGTCGAGGCCCAGCTCGATCCGGGCCGCGGCTCGGTGGCGACCGTGCTGGTGCAGCGCGGCACGCTCAAGGTCGGTGACGTGCTGGTGGCCGGCGCCGTGTGGGGCCGTGTCCGCCGCCTGATGGACGATCGCGGCCAGGCCGTGCAGAGCGCAGGACCGGCCTTCCCGGTGGAGATCCTGGGCCTCGACGGCACGCCGCAGGCGGGCGACGAGTTCCATGTCGTCGACAGCGAAGCCCGCGCCCGCGAGATCGCCGACTTCCGCGCCCGCCGTGACCGGCAGGCCCAGCTTGCCCGCGCTGCGGGCGGCCGCGGCACGCTGGAGGAGATGCTGAAGGGCATCCGCGAGGGCACGGCCAAGGAGCTGCCGGTGCTGGTCAAGGCCGACGTCCAGGGCTCGGCCGAGGCGCTGGCCGGCGCGCTGGCGCGGCTCAGTACCGACAAGGTGGCGACCCGGGTGATCTATTCCGGCGTCGGCGGCATCAGCGAGGCCGACCTCACGCTCGCCAAGGCGTCGGGCGCGCTGATCATCGGCTTCAACGTGCGCGCCAACCCGCAGGCGCGCGAGATCGCCAAGCGCGATAAGATCGACATCCGCTACTACTCGATCATCTACAAGGTGACCGAGGACATCCAGCAGCTCATGGTCGGGCTGCTTGAGCCGACCTACAAGGAGACCTTCCTGGGCAATGCGCAGATCCGCGAGGTCTTCCGCATCACCAAGGTCGGCAACGTGGCGGGCTGCATGATCACCGAGGGCATGGTCAAGCGCGGCGCCAAGGTGCGCCTGCTGCGCGACAACGTGGTGATCCACGAGGGCACGCTGAAGACCCTGCGCCGCTTCAAGGACGAGGTCCGCGAGGTCCAGCACGGCTTCGAGTGCGGCATGGCGTTCGACAACTACGACGACATCAAGATCGGCGACGTGATCGAATGCTTCGACGTCGAGGAAGTCCGTCCGACGTTGTGATTGGAGCTTCCTCCCCCGCGCGGAATCCGCCCGGGGGAGGTGTCCACTGAAGCGCCTGCGAAGGCGCGCAAGCGGGCGGAGAGATCGCGGGCACCAGTGTCGATGCTCATGGCCCCTCCGTCCACCTCCGCGCCGACGGCGCTTCGGCGGACGCCTCCCCGCGCTTCGCGCAGGGAGGAAGAGAGAAGGAGAATCTCATGTCCCGTCGCCGCCCCTCCGAGCGCGACAAGCGTGGTCCCAGTCAGCGCCAACTGCGCGTCGGCGAGGAGCTGCGGCATCTGCTGGCCGAGCTGATGGAGCGCGGCGACATGCGCGATCCCGACCTGCGCGGGGCGTCGATCACCGTGACAGCGGTCGATGTCAGCCCCGACCTGCGCAACGCCACGGCCTTCGTCATGCCGCTGGGCGGCCAGGACGAGGCGCGCCTGCTCGCCGCCATGCGCCGCGCGGCGCCCTGGTTTCGCGCCCGGGTCGGCGAAAAGGCGGGCCTGCGCTACGCGCCGGAGATCCGCTTCGAGGTCGACCGCACCTTCGACGAGGCCGACCGGATCGGCGCGCTGCTGCGCCGGCCCGACGTGGCGCGCGACCTCAAGGACGATTGAGGTAATATTCGTCGCGTGGGAAGAAGTCGGTGTTGGGCGCGCGCGCGGGCACCGTCTTGCCGTCGTTCAGGACCTCGATCTTCTTGTCTTCGATCCATTTGCGCAGCTCGCCGCGGTCGACGCGTGCGGCGGCGAGATGGCCGTCGATCTCGGGCCGCGCCAACAGCGCCAGGATCTTCTCCCGCGAATAGGGAATCGGCCGATCGCTGCCCAGCAATGCCGGATGGATCATGGTGACGTAGGGGAACACCGAGCGGAAGGTCTCGACGGTGCGCTCGGTCGGCGCCCACTGCACGTAGATGCCGCCAGGCGCCAGCTTCGATCGGACCTGCTGGAAGAACTCCCGCGAGTTGAGCAGACCCGACAAGGCGGTCTTGGGCAGGATGGCGTCGGCCTCGATCACGTCGTAACGGACGGGATCGAGCGCCAGCGTGTGCCGGCCGTCGGCCACCACGATCTCGAACTTGGGACTTTTGAGCAGGCTGTCGACGCCCGACCGGCCCTTGTCGTCGACATAGCGGTGCAGCGTCTCGATGACCGGCGCCACGATCTCGATCACGCGCACGCGCTCCGTGGCGGGATTGAGGCCGGCGGCATAAGGCGTGCCGCCGGTGCCCGAGCCGATCACCAGCACGCGCTTGGGATCGCCATGGGTGAGCGGGCCGATAGCGCCCAGGAAGGCGTGCACCGTGTCGAACGGCAGGCGGCTTTGTGAATGGCCCTGGATATACAGCCGGCCATCCTGCGGGTTGGCCATCTTCAGCAAACTGAGCCCCGTCTTGTCCTCGGCGACGATCGCGGGTTCCGCGGTGAGGCCGTGCAGGCGCCGCCAGAAGTCGCGATTGGGCGGGAACAGGGCCAGGCCCAGGATCAGCAGGATGGCCGGCGGATAGGCCCAGCGTGTCGCCGGCGCCGATACGATCTGCAGCAGGGCGAAGCCCAGGCCGATCGCGACCAGCAGCACGAGCGTGCCGGCCGTGCCGGCGAGATCGAGCAGCAACAGACCGGCGACCAGGCTGCCGGCGCTGTTGCCCACGATATTGGCGAGCTGCACCAGGCCGACACGCTCGCCCAAGCGATCGATGTCGCGCTGCACCGCCTTCTGAACGACCGGGAAGGAGAAGCCCATGATGAACGACGCCGGCAGCACGACGATCAGCAGCAAGAAAGCGATCATCGCCACATCGCCCGGCCTGCCGCTCATGATGTCGCGATCGACGAAGCTATTGGGCAGCACACCGGCGCCGATCGCCCAGTAGACGAACCAGGCGCCGGCCAGCGCCAGCGCCGTGGCGATGCCCTGCATCAGGAAGAAGAAGCGCCGTGGGTCGGCAATGCGGTCGATGGTGCGCGCGCCGACCAGCAGGCCGGCCGCGTCGCCCAGCAGGAAGACCGACAGCACCAGCGAGAAGCTGTAGCCGTTGGATTGCAGCAGCACGCCGATCAGGCGGTACCAGACGATTTGCAGGGCGACGATGAGAAAGCCGCTGATGAAGACCAGCAGCGACCAGCGCCACACCACGCCGCCGTCCGATGCTTCCCGACGCGGCGCCGCCCGTCGCACGGCGCCGGCCGCGAGATCGAGGCCGCGCGCCAGCAACAGGCCGCCCACGGCGACCGCTAGGTTCAAGGCCGCGCCGACATAGATCGCCTTGTCGAAGCCCAGCGTGCCGATCAGAAACCAGCCGCCGACAAAGGCGCCGACGCCGGCCCCCAGGGTGTTGAGGCCGTACAGCCAACCGATCAGCTGCGCCGAACCCGCGATCTCGCTCACCACCGCCTTGGACAGGAATGGCAGCGAGCAGCCCATCAGGAAGGTCGGCCACAACAGACCCGCGAACACCACGAAGAAGATGACGCCGCGCGAGGCGGCGAGCGGCAGCAGCTCGCGATAGATGACATCGTAGTAGAGCCAAGGGCTGGCCACGGCGAACACGGCGATGCCGACCTCGCACAAAGCGAAGGCGAGCAGCGCGGCACGGCGCGACAGGCGGTCGGCGTAGAGGCCGGCCAGCAGGCTGCCGATGCCTAATCCCAGCAGGAAGGCGCCGACTACCAAGGCGGCGGCAATGGTGTCGGCGCCGGCGAACAGGCCGAGCAGGCGATGCCAGGCCGTCTGGTAGATCAGCGCTGCCGCCCCCGACAGGAAGAACAAACCGAACAGGACCGATCGTCGGGCGCGATCGTCACGCAGCGCTGTCGTCATGCCTGCAGCCTGCCCGAAGCGACGGCTGGCGCGCAACGCATTGTCGGCTTAAACCGCCGCGATGGCGCGGCAGAAGAAAGGCGAGAAGGTCGACGGCTGGGTCGTGCTCGACAAGCCCGCGGGCCTCGGCTCGACCACGGCAGTCACCCAGGTCCGCCGCCTGTTCGGCGCGCAGAAGGCGGGCCATGGCGGCACGCTCGACCCGCTGGCGAGCGGCGTGTTGCCGATCGCGCTCGGCGAGGCGACCAAGACCGTGCCGTTCGTCATGGACGGTCGCAAGGAGTACCGCTTCACGCTGTGCTTCGGCGAGGCGCGCTCGACCGACGATCGGGAAGGCGAGGTCACGGCGACGAGCGATCGGCGGCCCGACGATCAGGCCATCCGTGCCGTCCTGCCGGCGTTCGTCGGGGTCGTCCAGCAGACGCCGCCCGCCTTCTCGGCGCTGAAGGTCGAGGGCCGGCGGGCCTACGATTTGGCGCGCGCCGGCGAGACGGTCGAGCTGAAGCCGCGCCCAGTCACCATCGAGCATCTGGAACTCGTGGCACGTTCCGGCGCGGACCACGCAGATTTCGTGGTTGCCTGCGGCAAAGGCACCTACATCCGGTCGTTGGGTCGTGACCTGGCGCAAGCCTTGGGCACGGTCGGACACCTGTCGGCCTTGCGTCGGACCGTCGCCGGGCCATTCCGCGAAGAGGCGGCCATTTCGCTTTCCAAACTGGAGGCCCTCGGGCATAGTCCCGCGCTTCTCGGGGCCCTGGCCCCTGTCGCGACCGCGCTGGACGACATCCCGGCGCTGGCCCTGACGGAGGCCCAAGCGGATCGGCTGCGCCATGGCCAGCCTGTGCTCTTGACCCGAGACGCACCGCCGGCCGGCGCTTTGGTTCGCGTCGAGGCCGGCAGCAGGTTCGTCGCGCTGGTCCGGTCGGACGGCGCGTCCATCCAGCCGGTGCGCGTGTTCAACCTCTAAGTCGATGGAGAGTCCCGATGTCGATCACAGCCGCACGCAAGGCGGAGCTGATCAAGGCGTATGCCCAGGCCGAGGGCGACACCGGTTCGCCGGAAGTCCAGGTCGCCATTCTGAGCGAACGCATTTCCAACCTCACCAAGCACTTCAAGGGCCATGCGAAGGATCACCATTCGCGTCGCGGCCTGCTGAAGCTCGTCGGCCAGCGCCGGCGCCTGCTCGACTACCTCAAGGCCAAGAACAACAAGCGCTACGACACGTTGATCGAGCGCCTGGGTCTGCGGCGTTGAGCTCACGGCCCCGCTGCCATCCGCGGATGGATCGGGGCCTTTTCGCGTCGCGTCGTCCGGTCCCCGTAAAGATTCGGCCGGTCGACACGACTTCTCAGTAACCGGAAGGGCAGGGGCGAGAGCAAAGGCCCGGTCCGGTCCTGCCGATGCAAGGGCATCGGTGGGCGGCAGTCGCCAGGCGGGGGCGGACGCCGTGTAGGAAAGGAAGATGGATATGAGTGACATGTTTCAAGTGTTTCGCAAGGAGCTGGACTGGGCTGGCCGCAAGCTGACCCTCGAGACCGGCAAGATCGCGCGTCAGGCGGATGGCGCGGTGATGGCGACCTACGGCGGCACCACCGTGCTGGCGACCGTCGTGTTCGAGAAGAAGCCCAAGCCGGGCCTCGATTTCTTCCCGCTCACCGTGAACTACCAGGAGAAAGCATTCGCCGCCGGCAAGATCCCGGGCGGCTTCTTCAAGCGCGAGGGCCGTCCGTCGGAGAAGGAGGTACTGACCTCCCGCCTGATCGACCGGCCGATCCGGCCGCTGTTCCACGAGAACTACAAGAATGAGACGCTGGTGGTGATCACCACGCTCGCGCACGACATGGAGAACGACCCGGACATCGTGTCGATGGTCGCCACGTCGGCCGCGCTCACCATCAGCGGCGTGCCGTTCATGGGCCCGATCGGCGCCGCGCGCGTCGGCTATCTCGACGGCAAGTACGTCATCAACCCGACGCTCGAGCAGACCGAGAAGAGCGACCTCGACCTCGTCGTCGCCGGCACCCAGGAAGGCGTGCTGATGGTCGAATCGCAGGCCAAGGAGCTCGACGAGGCCACGATGCTGTCGGCCGTGATGGAAGGCCATCGCTCCTTCCAGCCGGTGATCGACGCCATCATCCAGCTGGCCGAGCATGCCGCCAAGGAGCCGCTGCCGCTCAGCGAGCCGCCGGCAGCCGCCAAGACCGTGGCCGACCGCCTGAAGGCCGAGATGCGGGCCAAGATGACCGAGGCCTATGCTGAAACCCAGAAACTCGCGCGCCAAGCCAAAGTCGGCGAGGTCAAGACGGCAGCCAAGGCCCTGTTCGAGGGCGACGAGGCGGCACTGGCCGTGTTCGGCGAGCAGTTCGGCAACCTCGAGGCCGACGTCGTGCGCGGCGCCATCCTCGACACCGGCAAGCGCATCGACGGCCGCGACACCAAGACGGTGCGGCCGATCGTGGCCGAGGTCGGCGTGCTGCCGCGCGCCCACGGCTCTTCGCTGTTCACCCGCGGCGAGACCCAGGCGCTGGTCGTGGCGACGCTGGGCACCGGCCAGGACGAGCAGATCATCGACGCGCTCGAGGGCGAGTACCGCGAGGCCTTCATGATGCACTACAACATGCCGCCCTACGCGGTCGGCGAGGTCCGCCGCATGGGCTCGCCCGGCCGTCGCGAGATCGGTCACGGCAAGCTCGCTTGGCGCGCGCTGCGGCCGCTGCTGCCCTC
>VGCQ01000240.1 GCA_016870055.1 Alphaproteobacteria bacterium
CTGGCCTCTTCCTGCCCGAGGGCATCATCGCAAATGCTTGCCGTCTTACCCGTTTGCTGTTCGAGCCACCTCGACGCAAGCGCAAACGAAGGGCATTCCCATGCTTCGTCATAAGTTAGCGCCTATGAGTGCCGCGCTCCCAGCGCATGAGCATCTGGTGTGGCGCGGTCCCGCGGAGCGTTCGTTCGTGGCCTCCCTGCACACAAGCGTGAGGAAGTGTCCGCGCGAGCGGGAGACGGCTCGAGGCAGCAGCACCCTCGTTCACGATCCGCCATCGACGATGGCTCCTCCCCTTCAGGTTGCAACTCTCGCACAGGTGACGGTTGCCGGGCAACGAGCACCGCACGTCACTCGCCTCCGCCGAGTTGCATGCGGCGGCTGTCGCCGGCAAACGAAGCCGCTTGACTCCCCAGCGCAATTTTGTGGCTTGTATCTGCCGGCCCTTGTTCAGGAAAGGATCGGCCCATGAGTTCTTCTTCGTCACCTGCAAGCATTGCCAGCGCGGCCGATCGGCCGGCGAGGCGCCTTGACTCCCTCACCGGAAATTGCGGCCTATCCCTGCCGACGCTGTTCGAGAGGATCGGCATCGTGGCCACACCCGGCCAACCGCTTCGACCGCCTGCAAAGACGACACCGGCTGCCATCACGCCCGGACGTGTCCACGCGCCGTCACGGGGGCGCGGGCTCGCTGCTCTCGAACCGACGCGACGGGAACCGATGAGCGCACGCGCCGGTCCCGATGCGTGACGCCGAACCACGATCGCGAGTTTCTTCTTGGAGGAACCAATGACCCCATGCGCGATGGCGAGCGCGACAACTCGTGGCGCCTGGTGGCGAGCCGTGGTGGCGGTGCTCGCCGTCGTGCGGCAAACACTTCACGCGCTGGCGAAACTCTGCCGGGCTTGCTTGCCCGGTGGGCAACGCTTTGCGAGTGCGACCGTTGTCGCGGTGCCGGATGGCGTGCCTTGCTCGCTGTCCACCCCGGCAACCGAGGCCGCATCGCCTCGGTGGGCCGCGGCACTTCCGTCGAATGCCCCGGTCGTGCGCCGCGCACCTGGGCGGAGCTGGCCGCGCAAAACTCTGGTGCCGAGCCACCAGAGTTTTTCCGGCGTGATTCCAGTGCCTTGCACGGCTTTCCTGGAAAACAGTCGCGCGGCCCGGCCGGCGTCTAAGGTTTTTTCGTCTAACGTTTTTGGCTCATGCCAAACCCCGCCCGCCGCCCATGGTCTATAACCCGATCGTCACGAGAGGAGCAGAACACATGCCCGGGGCACTAGACGGCCTGAAAGTCATCGATCTGTCGCGCGTGCTGGGCGGGCCCTATTGCGGCCAGATGCTGGCCGATCACGGCGCCGACGTGATCAAGGTCGAGCCGCCGCAGGGCGACGAGACCCGGCTGTGGGGCCCGCCGTTCGACAGCGAGGGCATCTCGGCCTACTTCGCCGGCATCAACCGCAACAAGCGCAAGATCGCGCTCGACCTTTCCAAGCCGGAGGGCCGCGACGTGCTGCTGCGCCTGCTCGAAGGCGCCGATGTGCTGATCGAGAATTTCAAGACCGGCACCATGGAGAAGTGGGGCCTGGGCTACGACGCCTTGGCCGCGACGTTCCCGCGGCTGGTCCATGCCCGTGTCTCGGGCTTCGGCGCCGACGGGCCGCTCGGCGGCTTCCCGGGCTACGACGCCATGGTGCAGGCCTCGGCCGGGCTGGTGTCGGTCAACGGCGCGCCCGAGGCCGGGCCGGTGCGCATCGGCGTGCCGGTGGTCGATCTCTCGACCGGCATGAACGCCTGCATGGGCATCCTGATGGCGCTCTACGAGCGGCAGCGCTCGGGCAAGGGCCAGTTGGTCGACGCCACGCTCTACGACAGCGCGGTGGCGCTGCACCAGCCGCACGCGCCCAACTATTTCATGGCCGGGCTGAAGCCCAAGCTCTACGGCAACAGCCACAGCAATCTCGCGCCCTACGCCAACTTCCCGACCAAGGGCCGCAACATCGTGGTCGGCGCCGGCAACGACCAACAGTTCCGCAAGCTCGTCCAGATGCTGGGCAAGCCCGGGCTCGCCGACGATCCGCGTTTCCGGACCAACAAGGATCGCGTGGCCAACAAGCCGGCGCTCGAGGCCGAGCTGGCGGCGCTCACCAAGGACCGCGACGGCGAGCCGTTCGCCAACGAGCTGATGAAGAACGGCGTGCCGTCGGGCGCGGTGATGGAGGTGCCCGACGTCATGGAGCATCCCCACACCAAGCACCGCGACATGGTGTGGCAGAAGGACGGCTATCGCAATGTCGGCAACCCGGTGAAGCTGTCGCGCACGCCGCCCGCGGTGCGCAGCAAGCCCAAGACGTTCGGCGCCGACACCAAGGCGGTGCTGGCCGAGCACGGCTACGCGCCAGCCGAGATCGACAGGCTCGTGCTCGGCGGCATCGCCTTCACCTCGATCAGGAAGTAGCGGCGATGTTCCAACCCGACCTTCTCGCGAACAAACGCATCCTGGTCACCGGCGGCGGCACCGGGCTCGGCCGCTCGATGGCACAGCGCTTTCTCGAGCTGGGCGCCAACGTGGTGATCTGCGGCCGGCGCGAGGCGGTGCTGAAGCAGACCGCCGAAGAGCTCGCGCAGCAGACCAAGGGCGAGATCGAGACGATCGGCTGCGACGTGCGCGTGGCCGATGCCGTCGAGGCGATGATGGACCGGCTGTGGCAGAAGCGGCCGCTCGACATCCTGGTCAACAATGCGGCCGGCCAGATCCTGGCGCAGACCCACAGGCTCTCGACCCGCGCCATCGATTCGGTGCTCGGCATCGTGCTGCACGGCTCGGCCTACTGCACGGTGGCCGCGGGTCGGCGCTGGATCGAGCAGGGTCTGCGCGACCGCGTGGTGATGTCGATCCTCACGGTATCGTCGCTCACCGGCGCGCCCTTCACCGTGCCGTCGGCGATGGCCAAGGCGGGCGTGCTCGCCATGACCAAAAGCTTGGCCGTCGAATGGGGGCCCAAGGGCATCCGCACCTGCGCCATCGTGCCCGGCCCCTTCCCCACCGAGGGCGCGTGGAGCCGGCTGATGCCGGCCGAGCGTGGCGGCAACGAGGCGCTGGTCAAGACCATCCCGCTGCGCCGCGTCGGCCAGCACGCCGAGCTCGCCAACCTCGCGGCCTATCTGGTGAGTGACGGCGCCGCCTTCATCAACGGCGATGCGATCGTGATCGACGGCGGCAAGATGCTGCAATCGGCCGGCGGCGGCGCCAGCACCCAGGCGATGATCGACTGGACCGACGAGCAGTGGGCGGCGATCCGGCCGAAGCGGCAATGAGTCTCGACGGGCTACCGCCCCTCCTCGGGCGCTTTCGCCGCCCAGACCATCACCAGGTCGTAGAACACCGCCAGCACGACCGGCCCGACGAACAGGCCGATCAGCCCGCCGGTCAGGGTGCCGCAGATCACGCCGGCCAGGATCACCGCCAGCGGCGTGCCGAGGCCGCGCGCCATGACGATCGGCCGCAGCACGTTGTCGATCAGCAACAGCGGCGCGGTGTAGACGGTGAACAGGCCGGCATGCAGCGCCGGCATGGTGAACCACATCCAGACGATCACCGGGATCATGACGATGTTGGGGCCGATCTGGACGATCGCCAGCACCAGGCAGACGAAGGTGAGCGCACCGGCGAACGGCACGCCCGCCACCAGCATGCCGAGCCCGAGCAGCGCCGACTGCAACAGGGCGACGCCGATCACGCCCTGCGAGACGTTGCGGATGGTGGCGCCGGCGATCGCCACGAAATGGCGGCCGCGCGCGTCGGCGATGCGGTCGGCCAAGCTCGCGACGGTGGGGGCCAGCCGGTCGGAATGGGCGAGCAGCACGCCCGCCACGATGACCGCCGCCGCGAACTGCAGGATCTCGAAGGTGATGCCGGCCGCGAGACGGCCGATCCAGCGGCCGGCCGAGGCGATCTGGCCGACATGGGTGTTGAAGAAAGTTCGCGAGTCGGTGGCCGCGGTCGACCAGAAGTCGTGGAGACGTTGGCCGATCAATGGCCAACCGCGCACCGACTCCGGCGGCGGCGGCACGACGTGGCCGCCTTGCACGAGCATGCGGCCATAGCCGTCGAGCGTGTCGACCGCCGAGGTCGCCAGCAACACGACGGGGCCGAGCAACAGCGCCAGCAGCACCAGCGACAGCGCGGTCGCGGCAAGCCCGGCGCGAATGCCGAGACGGCGATGCAAGATCACGTAGAGCGGGAAGACGGCGACCGCCAGGATCACCGCCCACAGCAGCAATGGCGCCACCGGGCGCAACAGCAGCAGGCTGACATAGGCCACGCCGGCGATCAGCGCGAGCCGCACCGCGATATCGATGGTCAGGCGCGACAGGACGGCCTGGCCTTTTTCGGTGTCGATCATCGTGCTCTCCCTTCGCTGTTCACCTTGATGTTCGCAGAGCGCTTGTCGGCCGTGCGCGACATCGCGGATAATCGCAGGCTTCGCGGGGAGAAGACATGGACCAGTACGACTACATCATCGTCGGCGCGGGCTCGGCCGGCGGCGCGTTGGCGGCGCGGCTGAGCGAGAATCCGGCGACCCGCATCCTGCTGCTCGAGGCGGGACCGCGCAGCCATCCCTACACCCGCATGCCGCTGTCGTTCGGCCTCCTGATCGAGAATCCGGCCGCCAACTGGCTCTATCAGTCGGAGCCCGAGCCGACGACCGCCAACCGGGTGATTCCCGTGCCGCGCGGCAAGGTGCTGGGCGGCTCGAGCGCGATCAACGGCCTGGTGTGGGTGCGCGGCCAGCCGCTCGACTACGACACCTGGGCGCAGATGGGCTGCCGCGGCTGGTCGTGGCGCGACGTGGCGCCGGTCTTCACCCGCATCGAGAATTTCGTCGACGGCGACGGCAGCCACGGCCGCGGCACCGCCGGACCGCTCAAGGTCTCGACCGTGCCCGACCAGAACCCGCTCTACGACGCGCTGTTCGCGGCCTCGAAGGCGGCAGGCTTCAAGCTCAACGCCGACTACAACAGCGAGGATCAGGAGGGCGTCGTCAAGACCCAGACCTCGATCCACAAGGGCCGGCGCATGAGCGTGGCCCATTGCTACATCGAGCCCGCCATGAAGCGCTCGGCCGGTCTCAACGTCGTCACCGAAGCGCACACCCTGCGCGTGCTGCTCGACGGCAAGCGCTGCGTCGGTGTCGAGTACGAGAAGGACGGCAAGGCGGTGCAGGCCCGCGCGCGCGAGACCATCCTGTCGGCGGGCGGCGTGGCGAGCCCGCAGATCCTCGAACTGTCGGGCATCGGCCAGCCCGACCTCCTGAACAAGCACGGCATCGAGGTCAAGCACGCGCTGCCGGCGGTCGGCGAGAACTTCCGCGACCATATCAACGCCCGCATCATCTGGAAGGTCAAGGACGCGCGCGTCTCCTACAACCACATGGCGCGCGGCCTGGGCGCGGTGACGCAGATGATGAAGTACCTGGCGACCGGCGGCGGCTTCATGAGCCTGCCCTCGGCGCCGCTGCTCGCCTTCCTGAAGACGCGGCCCGAGCTCGAGACGCCGGACGTGCAGATGCACCTGGTGCCCTACTCGATCAAGGATCCCAAGACGCGCAAGCTGCAGGATTTTCCGTCGATGACCATCGCCTGCTACCAGTTGCGGCCGGAGAGCCTGGGTTCGATCCATATCCGCTCGGCCGACGCCAAGGCGCAGCCGGCGATCCGCTTCAACTTCCTGGCCGATCCGATCGACCAGGCGGCGATGGTCGAGGGCTTCCGCATGATGCGCCGGATCGTCGATGCCGCGCCGATGGACGTCTATCGCGGCGAGGAATACTCGCCGGGCGCCGCCGTGCACAGCGACGAGCAGATCCTGACCTGGATCCGCAACAACTCGCAGACCGCCTATCACCCGATCGGTACCTGCCGCATGGGGCCGGCGGGGCCCAAGACCGTGGTCGACGACAAGCTCAAGGTGCACGGGCTGGAGGGCCTGCGCATCGCCGACGCCTCGATCTTCCCGACCATGCCCTCGGGCAACACCAACGCCCCCTCGATCATGGTCGGCGAGAAGGCGGCCGACATCCTGAAGGCGGCGGCGTAGAGATCAACCGCCCAGGCGGCGGCGGATTTCCTCGGGGATGGGCACCGCCTTCAGCGAGCGGGCGTCGCCCTCCTTGCGCGCCCAGATGCGCGTCTCGCTGCCCTCGGCGGCGATTGCACCCGACGCGTCGCGAAAGACGTGGGCGATGGTGAAGGAGCTGCGGCCGAAGCGCGAGATGCGGCTTTCGACCAGAAGCTTCTCGCCGGTCTGCGAGGCGCGCTTGAAGGAGCATTCGGCGGCGACCAGCGGCGTTCCCTCCTTCCACTGCCCGCCGTGCGTGTCGTCGCGCGTCAGCCCGGCCGCGAGGAACAGGCGGTAGGTCGCCTGGTCGCACCAGCGGAAGTAGGACGGGTAGTAGACGATCCCGGCGGGGTCGCAGTCGCCCCACTCGACGGTGACCTCGTGGAGGGAGCTCAGTGTCATGTGGCGGCCCCGGCCGGCTTGTCGGAGATGTAGGCGGTGCCGGTCATGGCGGCGACCAACTTGCCGTCCTGGCGCACGATGTCGATGCGATAGGTCGAGAGCCGGGCCGAGCGTGCGACCTCGACGGCCGTCGCCGTCAGCATGTCGCCGACGCGCGCGGCCAGGCTGTAGACGATATGGGCATCGATGCCGGCCGACATCGCGCCTTGCGAGTTGCAGGCGTAGCCGAAGGCCGCGTCGGCCAGCGTGAACGTGAGTCCGCCATGGGCGACGCCGTTGAAGTTGACGTGACGGCCCTCGATGTCGACCCGGCAGACGGCACGGCCGAACGACGCCTCGATCAGCTCGATACCGAGGTCACGCGTGAAAGAATCGCGCGCCGCAAGGGCCGCGACATCGACCGCGGCCGGACGATCCTCGAGCTTCATGCGAAGTAACTACTACACGGCATCGCCGGCGAGTATAGAAGCTGGAGCGGAATGAAATGAAGTGGAACCGCATCCGATTCCAGCCGGACCCATCTTGCCCTAACGTCGTGTGCGACGATCCCGTTTGGAATCCCGGATGCCGCGCGCTCGGGCGCGCCGCACCAGCTCGGCGAACGGCGCCAACAGACGCTCGCGCACCGTCGGATCGCGCGACAGGACCGATAGCGCCAACGCGACGGATTCGAGCGTCGAGAGCGCCTCCGGCCGCGCTTCGCGACGCAGGTTGCCGTACAGCGACGGCCGATCGGGCACGACGACAAAGCGACGCAGGCGCGTCAGCCAGGCGTTGCGCCACCACAGCGCCTTGGCCTGCGCCCAGTTGCCGTCGAGGACGACCAAGCCCTGCAAGCCGGCCAGCGCCGCGCCCTGGTCGGCCAACGGCTCGCCGCGGCGGTCGAGCGCGATCAGCGGCTGCGCTCCGGGCTGGCCGCCCGGCCTGGCTGCCCCCAGGTAGAGCACGCCCCATTGACGAGCATCGATGGCGCGTTGTTCACTGGCCTTGGTCAACGCATGGCCGAGGTTGCGCCATGACAGTCCCAC
>VGCQ01000241.1 GCA_016870055.1 Alphaproteobacteria bacterium
CCGCCGCCGCCGGTCCCCGCATTGCCGCCCATGCCGCCGCCGCCGGCTGCGGTGCCGCCGCCCGAGTTGCCGCCGACCGCCGAGTTACCGGTCAGGCTGAGATTGCTCACCGTCACCGTCGCCTGATCGGCGACGAACAGCGCGCCGCCCAGGCCGGCGCCGCCGCCGCTGCCGCCTGACCCGCCCGCTGCCCGGGCGTTGGCGATGGTGAGATCCTGGACCGTCACCGCGACCGCCGTCTGGGTCGAGCCGGTGAAGGCGCCGATGAACAGGCCGCGGAACTGGTTGTTGCCGGAGAGCGTGTTGTTGTTGCCGACGATGGTGACGTTGGTCTGTACCGCCGGCAAATCCTGGGTGAGCGTGATACCGGCGTTGAAGACGATGCGGTCGCCGCTGGCCGCCGAGGTGATGGCGGTGCGCAACTGCGCCTCGGTCGACACGTTGATGTCGGCGGCCCAAGCCTGGAGCGGCGACAAGCCGGTGCCCAGCAACAAACCGGCTGTCCATCGCCGAAGACCTATCGATCGCCCCATCTCTCGTCCCCCACCCCGGAAGAAACGATGGGCGCCGCGCCGAGCGGAGTCCCCGCACCGCCGACAGCCACAATGTCTCCCCGCTCGCTGGCTGCAATGGTCGACGGGCAAGGTAACCGCTCAGGCCGCGCCTTCGATACAAAAAAGACAACACGCTATCCGCAGTTGGATTGCAGCATGTTTGTCCGCACGACCGTTGCGCGTACCGCAACCGGAGGAGCGAGGCGTGCTGCGGCGTGGCGCCGTAAATCGTGAAGGATGCCGTTGGGCTGGCGCAGTCGTGCCACTAGCCCAACCGCTTTAGGGGCTTTCCGATGCAGTTGGAATCGTCGCAAGTGACATGCCTCATCCCTCGAGACGCAGCCTGTGGCGCATTCACATGCGCCTCAGGCCGCTCCTCGGGCTGAGGTGCTTCTGTCTCGGGCGAAAAGACTCTAAGCGGCGCGACCGCGCCCGCCGAAGCGACGCTTCTTCCAGTGCGGCCGACGATGCTGACCGTCCGCCGAGGGCTCGGGACGAGCGGGCTCGGATGCGCGATCGCGATAATCGCCGAAGTCGCGGCCGCCGCCGTCGAACGACCGCGGACGCTCGTCGTGCGGCCGCTGCGCGTGATGGCCCCGAGAACGATCGCCTTGCGGACGATCGCCGCGAGGATGATGCGACCGTTCGCCGTGGCGGTCGCCACGATGTTGCTCGCCCGTCATCTCGCGGTGCTGCGGGCGCTGTCCGCGATGGCGCCGCGGCGGGCCGCGGCGGCCTTCCTGGCGATCGTCGGAGCGCTCCTCGCGACGCTCTTCGTGGCCGCGCGGCTGGAGGGCGGCCTGCTGCGGCGCGGCCTGCTGCGGCAAGTCTTCGTTGGCCGGCGCCGCCAGCACGGCGATGCGCTGATTGATCAGGCGCTCGATGCTCTTGAGCTGGCCGCGCTCGCTGCCGTCGCAGAACGAGATGGCGATGCCCGAGGCGCCGGCGCGCGCCGTGCGGCCGATGCGATGGACGTAGCTCTCGGCGTCGGCCGGCAGCTCGTAGTTGATGACGTGGGTGACGCCCTGCACGTCGATGCCGCGGGCGGCGAGGTCGGTGGCGACCAGGACGCGGGCGCGGCCGCGGCTGAAGCTCTCGAGGGCACGCTGGCGGGCGTTCTGCGACTTGTTGCCGTGGATCGCCTCGGACGGCACGCCGCCCTTGTCCAGCGCCTCGGCGACGCGATTGGCGCCGCGCTTGGTGCGGGTGAAGACGATCACGCGTTCGAGCTCGGTGTCGGCCAGAAGATGGCTGAGCAGCGCGCGCTTGCTCGCGGCGTTGACGAAGTAGACGCCCTGGTCGATGCGATCGACGGTGCGGCCCTGCGGGGCGATCTCGACACGCTGCGGATCGCGCAGGATGTCGCCGGCGAGCCGCGCCACGTCGTCGGGCATGGTGGCCGAGAACAAGAGCGTCTGGCGCTCTCTGGCGACCGACGCCACGATGCGGCGCACGTCCTTGATGAAGCCCATGTCGAACATGCGGTCGGCCTCGTCGAGGACGAGGAAGGAGACCTGGCCGAGACGCACGTTGCCGCGCTGCATCAGGTCGAGCAGCCGGCCCGGCGTCGCCACGAGGATGTCGACGCCGCGGTTCAGGGTCTCGATCTGGCGGCCGAAGCCAAGCCCGCCGATCACCATGCCGAGCCGGAGCCCGAGGCCGCGGCCGTAAGTGTCGAAGCTGCGGCCGATCTGCACGGCAAGCTCGCGGGTCGGCGCCAGCACCAGGGCGCGCGGGCTCTTGGGCTCGGCCCGCTTGCCCTGCCCGGCGAGCTGCTGCAGCACGGGCAGCGCGAAGGCCGCCGTCTTGCCGGTGCCGGTCTGGGCGATGCCCAGCACATCGCGGCCCTGCAGGAGGGCCGGAATGGTGCGGGCCTGGATCGGCGTCGGCTGGGTGTAGTCGGCGGCGCGCAAGGCGCGCAGCAGCGGCTCGGCCAATCCGAGGTCCGCGAAAGAAACATCAGTCACTTGAAAAAATCCTAACGGCCGCTCGACATGAGCGGCTTTGCGGCCCGTTCCTGCGCGCGGCTGGGAGGGCTCTTGCTTGATGGGAGATTGTCTCGGGATGAAACGCCTTCGGTGGGCGCGTCGCGCGATCGCGAGAAACCTTGCAGACCCTCAGGCTTGCGGGTCACGGCGTATATGGTGCTGCGGCGCAGCAATGTCAAGCGGCGGATACTGCTCTCTTTTGCCCGGGCCGAGGCTGCTTCACGACTGCGAACCGGCGCCTCACCGTTTGCGGCAACTACTGGTATCCGGTACTCTTGCCTGCGTGCGATACGAGTGGGACGACCGCAAGGCAGCCGACAATATTCGCAAGCATGGCGTGGACTTCGTAGACGCCATTGCAGCTCTCGAGGACCCGAACCGTTTGGAAGACATCGATATCCGGTTCGCTTACGCCGAGCAGCGGATACTGGTTATCGGAACGGCTCGGCGAGGCGTGCTGTTCGTGGTTGCTGCGACGCACGACGACGACGTCTGCAGGATCATTTCGGCTCGAAAGGCCACGCGACATGAGCAAGACCGGTACTACGCGGGTGATCGTGAGGCGTGGTAGCACCACGCCACGGGGCGGAACGAACTGGACGCGACTCGCGGCCATGACGGACAAACAGGTCATGACTGCCGCGCGATCCGACCCCGACGCCCAGCCTCTGACGCAGGAGCATCTGGCCCGGATGCGTCGGGTATCCCGCGTAAAGGTATTGCGACAGCGCCTCGGGATGACACAGATGGAATTCGCAGAGGCCTTTCACCTGCCGGTGACCACGCTGCGCGATTGGGAGCAGCGCCGCAGCACGCCAGACGCCCCCGCCCGCGCCTTGTTGTTGGCGATCGAGCGCAATCCGCAGGTCGTGCGGAAGCTGCTGGAGGACAAGGCGGCATAGCCGCAAAAGCGTTAGCCATGGCGTCGCTGGTAGCCTTCGGCGTTTGCGGCCGCTCCAAGGATGAGATGCTTCTGTCTCAGTCGGAAAGACTCTAAACAATTCCGCCCCAAGCGAATCTTCCATCGGATTCGCAGATCTTGTCGAGATGCCCTCTCCGCCCGCGGCGGCGCCGCCGGCGCCGCAGTGGGGGAGAGGACGAAGAAGTGTGAACACGACAGAAGCAAAGCTTGGGGAGGAATAGAGTCTCAGCGGGTCTTCTTGCGCAGCAGCTTGCCCGGCAGGTTGCCCGTCGGGACGTTGTCGCGCAGCAAGACCTGGCCGTTGACGATGGTGGCGGCCATGCCCTCGCAGGTCTGCTTCAGGCGCTTGGCGCCGGCCGGCAGGTCGCACACCACCTCGGGCATGTGCGGGCCGACCGTGTCGGGATCGAACACCACGATGTCGGCCGCCAGGCCCTCGCGCAGCAGGCCGCGGTCGTGGAAGCCGAACTGGGTGGCGGTGTCGCAGGTGATGAGCTTCACCGCCTCTTCCAGGGTGAAGGCCTGCTTGTCGCGCACCCAGTGGCTCAAGAGATGGGTCTGCAAGGAGGAGTCCATGATCTGCGAGACATGGGCGCCCGAGTCGGAGAAGGTCACGACCGAGCGCGGATGCTTCATCAGCTCCAGCGCCTCGGCCTGGTTCTCGTTGGCGATCGGCTGGATCATGAAGAACTTCATGTCGCGTTCGAGCGCCATGTCGATCATCAGCTCGACCGGATGGGTGTTGCGCTGGCGCGCCAGCTCGGCCATCGATTTGTGCGGCCCCTTCATGTCGGTCAAGGCGTAGATCCAATCCCATTCCGGCGGCCTGGCCTCGGTGCCGCGCACCGTCGGACCGTCGTAGGGCTTCGAGGCGATCTCGACCAGGCGGCGGCGCTTGTCGGCATCGCGCAGCCACGCCTTCTGCTCGGCGAGCGGCAGCTTGCGCATGTCGCGCCAGACGTCCCACTTGTCGAACGGCAGCTGGGTCTCGAACGACAACAGCACGTTCAGCGCCCGGCTGTGCACCTGGGCGAACATGCGGCCGCCCTGGCGCGCCGTGCGCTCGATGATGTCGAAAGTCGAACGCCAGCCGCCCGGGACGGTGCGGCGGTTGAACAGGCCGAAGGTGATCGGCCGGCCGCTTTCGATCGCGAGCTTGGACAGGCCTTCGTAGTAGCGGCGCGCCTTGTCGCTGTCGGCGCCGCGCGGCTCGCCCGCGACCTCGACCATGCCGCCGCCCATCGCCTTGACCAGCATCTCGAACTCTTCCCAGGTGGCCAGACGGCTCGCCACCGGCTTGTCGTCCGACGTCTGATGGTTGACCGAGCGCGTGGTCGAGAAGCCGTGCGCGCCGGCCGCCACCGCTTCCCGGGTCAGATGGACCATCTTCCTGAGGTCGTCCTCAGTCGCCTGGTCGGTGAAGGCGCGCTGGCCCATCACGTAGGTGCGCAGCGCGCAGTGTCCCATGTAGCCCGCGTAGTTGATGCCCTTGGGCAGCGATTCCAGCACGTCGAGGAATTCGGGAAAGCTCTCCCAGCGCCATTTTATGCCGGCCAGCATGGCGGCGCGGCTGATGTCCTCGGCGCGCTCGAGATTGCGGAAGACGAGATCGGCCTCGGCCTCGCGGCAGGGCGCCAGGGTGAAGCCGCAATTGCCCATGACGACGCTGGTCACGCCCTGGAAGCACGAGCTGGTGCCGATCGGGTCCCAGAAGATCTGGGCGTCCATGTGGGTGTGGCCGTCGACGAAGCCCGGCGCCACGACGCGGCCGTCGGCGTCGAGCGTTTCCTTGGCGGCGGCGCCGGCGAGCCGGCCGATCTCGGCGATCTTGCCGTCCTTGACGCCGAGGTCGGCGCGATAGCGCGGCAGTCCCGAGCCATCGACGATCATGCCGTTGCTGACGACGAGGTCGAATGCCATGGCGATCCTCCGGTAGGTCGCGAAAGCGTACGCTTCCGCAGAGTGGGGTCAATCGCTGGCGAGCGCATGGCAGCCGTCCTAGGATCGCGGAACGAAAGGCGAGGCATCATGGAATTCGGCGTCCTTTTCACATCGCATCCCAATCCGGCGGAAGAGCCCTACCCGCACCGCGACGTGCATGCGCGCACGACCGACGAGGTGATCGAGGCCGAGCGGCTGGGCTACGACACCGCGTGGATCGCCGAGCACCACTTCGCCACCAGCTACGGCATCATGCCGGACTGCTTCGCCTACATGGCCTATCTCGCGGCCAAGACCAGCCGCATCAAGATCGGCGCCGCGGTGATCACCTTGCCGCTGTACGATCCGATCCGCGTCGTCGAGAACACGTCGTTCGTCGACATCCTGTCGAGCGGTCGCGTGCGGCTGGGCGTCGGCTCGGGCTACCGGCCCTACGAGTTCGAAGGCCTGGGCCGCGACTTCGACAACCGCCGCGACATCGTCGAGGAATCGATCGGCTTGATGTTCGACGCCTGGCACCGCCACCGTTGGGATCACCAGGGCAAGTACTACAAGGGCACCGTCAAGGAACCCTACGAGATGCTGCCGCATCCCATCCAGATGCCGCATCCGCCGCTCTACATGGCGGGCGGCACCGAGCGCTCGATCGGCTACTCGGGCCGCAACGGCTTCGGCTTGATGCTCTCGACCCTGCCCGGCGTCGAGACGCTGGCGGCGCAGACCGCGCTCTACAAGCGCGAGCTGGCCAAAGCGTCGGACGAGCGGCGCAAGAACCCGGCAGCGGGCGAGATCGACATCGCGCGCTGGGTCTACATCGCCGACAGCGATGCGCAAGCGCGAGCCGAAACCGAGGAGGCGATCGTGCGCCACATCGCGCATTTCGGCGGCTCGGGCACGGCTGGCTATCTCGGCTCGGTGTCGGAGAAAGGCAGCGCCATCAAGTACGACGACCTCGCCTCGACCCTGCTGCACGGCTCGGCCGAGACGGTGATCGCCCGGCTGCGCGAGATGCAGGCCAAGACCGGCATGACCTCGCTCTTGCTGCACTACCCGCCTTATTACGGGCGGGAGAAGACGATGAAGAGCCTGAGATTGTTCGCCGAGCGCGTGATCCCGGCCTTCCGTCCGCCGGCGCGGCGGGCCGCGGCGGAGTGACGCCGCACAACACCGCGCTCGGAGCCGCTTTCACCATCCTGGCGACGCTGTGCTTCGCCAGCATGGATGCCATCAGCAAGTTCCTGGTGGCTGACCATGCCGTCGGCCAGATCATGTGGGTGCGCTCGGCGCTGATCTTCCTGTTCAGCTGGTTCATCGTGCGCCGTCGCGGATTGCGCGGCGCGCTCCGAACCGAGCGGCCGTGGCTGCAGATCGTGCGGTCGCTGATCCTGGTGATCGAAAGCGCGATCTTCGTGCTTGCCTTCCGCTACCTGCCACTGGCCGACACCCATGCCGTCGCGGCGACCTCGCCCCTGATCGTGATCGCGCTCGGCGTGCTGTTCCTGGGCGAGCGCGCGGGACCGGCGCGCTGGCTGGCGGTCGCCGCGGGCTTCATCGGCGTCCTGCTGATCATCCAGCCCGGCCTGCGCGCGCTCAGCTGTCCCGTGCTGCTGCCGCTGATCGGCGCCGGCTTGTGGGCGATCTACCAGATCTTGACCCGCCTCGCCGCCCGGCAGGATTCGGCCGACACGTCGCTGATCTGGGCGGCGCTGGTCCCGTTGATCGCCACGACCTTCGTCGGGCCGATCGGCTGGCAATGGCCGACCGCCTTCGTCTGGCTCCTGCTGGCGCTGATCTCCGCGATCGGTGCGCTGGGAAACTACGCGCTGATCAAGGCGCTGGATCATGCCGAGGCGGGGGCCGTGCAGCCCTACAGCTACACGCTGCTGGTCTGGGCGACGCTGCTGGGTTTCGTGGTGTTCGGCGACATCCCCGACGGTTGGACGATCCTGGGCGCGGCCATCGTCGTGGCGAGCGGCCTCTACACCTGGCACCACGATCGGCGACAAGCCGCGGCTGGCACTGCCTGAGGGCAACCCTCATAGGCGCTAACTTATGACGAAGCATGGGAATGCCCTTCGTTTGCGCTTGCGTCGAGGTGGCTCGAACAGCAAACGGGTAAGACGGCAAGCATT
>VGCQ01000242.1 GCA_016870055.1 Alphaproteobacteria bacterium
AAGCCGGGCTGGCGGTTGCGCAGCCAGAACAGGCAGGCCTGCACATTTGCAGGATAGTGCACGGTGCTGCGCGCGACCTGCAGCTCGCCGTCCACGATCACCTCTCGCTCGATCGTACGGTCGTAGCCCGTGGCACGTTCGAACAGGCCGCGCGCCACATGGGCATCGGCAACGAGGCGGCCGGCTTTGACCGCGGCGCCGAACTCGGGATGGCGGGCGATCCAATCGTCGATGGTGCTGGGGCACACGTCGAAGAAATCGGCCAGCTGGTCGTTGGTGGCGCCGAGCAGACAGTAGTTGTGCGCCTGCTCGCACAGCTCGGGACGGAAGGCGGTGGGGCGGCCCATGATGGTCATGGGCTATATATAACTCGGGTATGGAACAAATCAAGAACTATTTTCAGCGGTCAGCGGCCGATACAAGCTGTTCCAACTTATTGGGCCCAAGGAAGGGGTCCAGGTCGTAGGCCGGTCGACCCGCCATACTACCTATTGATGACTGCAGTGACAGCCCTGCGAATCGCAACCCGGTGCACTCGTCAGCCGGTCAGTGACGAGCAAGCATGCAGCCCATTGGAAGATAGAGACCAAGTCGCGCCACCCTTGCCGCGCCAAGAGGCGGTGCGAGCCGGTCTGACGTTTCACTATCCAACCGATCCAGAGGATCGCTCGCGAGGGCGAAGACGACATCGCCCTTCGGGTGACTTCGCTCGGGATGACAGGGGTGTGCGCCCCCGAACAAAAAAGGCCGTCACCTTGCGGTGACGGCCTTCGTGTCTTGGCGCGGGCTGCCGATCAGTCGTCGGCGGCGTGCTCCTGCTCGAGCGTCGGCACCGGCTCGTCCTCGCCGTCCTGGCCGGCGGCCAGGATGGCGCGGTCGCGCTGGGCGGCGATCGCCTTCAGACGGTTGACGACGCCGCCCGTGCCGGCCGGGATCAGGCGGCCGACGATGACGTTCTCCTTGAGGCCCTGCAGCGTGTCGACGCGGCCCGAGACGGCGGCCTCGGTGAGCACGCGGGTGGTCTCCTGGAACGACGCCGCCGAGATGAACGACTTGGTCTGCAGGCTCGCCTTGGTGATGCCGAGCAGCACCGGGTCGGACTTGGCCGGCTTCATCTTCTCGGCGATCATCTTGGCGTTCTCCTGCTCGAACTCCTGCTTGTCGATCTGCTCGCCGATCAGGAAGGTCGAATCGCCGGCATCGGTGATCTCGACCTTCTGCAGCATCTGGCGGGCGATCACCTCGATGTGCTTGTCGTTGATCTTCACGCCCTGCAGCCGGTAGACCTCCTGGATCTCGTTGACCAGATACTCGGCCAGCTTCTCGATGCCGAGCACGCGCAGGATGTCGTGCGGCACCGGGTTGCCGTCGATCAAGAGATCGCCACGCTCGACATAGTCGCCCTCTTGGACCGCGATGCGCTTGCCCTTGGGGATCAGGTACTCGACCGGCTCCGCCCCCTCGCCTTCCGGCACGATCAGGATGCGGCGCTTGCTCTTGTAGTCCTTGCCGAACTCGATGCGGCCGGCGATGTCGCAGATGATGGCGAAGTCCTTGGGCTTGCGCGCCTCGAACAGCTCGGCCACCCGCGGCAGGCCGCCGGTGATGTCGCGGTTCTTGCCGCCCTCGCGCGGGATGCGCGCCAGGATGTCGCCGGCATGGACTTCCTGTCCGTTCTCGACCGACAGCACGGCGTCGACCGACAGCAGGTAGCGGGCCTCCTGGCCGTTGGCCAGCAGCACCGGATTGCCTTCGGCATCGTGGATGGCGATGCGCGGGCGCAGGTCGCCGCCGCGCGGTTGGCCCTTCCAATCGACGACGACGCGGTTGGAGATGCCGGTCGAATCGTCGATCACCTCGCGCATCGACACGCCTTCCACCAGGTCGAGATAGACCGCCTTGCCTGCCTTCTCGGTGATGATCGGCAGGGTGTAGGGATCCCACTCGGCGAGCTTCTGACCCTTGGCGACAGGCGTCTCGTTGTCGACCAGCAGACGCGCGCCGTAGGGCACACGGTGCTTGGCGCGTTCGCGCTCGGCGCCGTCGATCAGCACCAGCTCGGTGTTGCGGCCCATCACGACCGGCACGCCTTGGCTGTTGATCACGACGTTGCGGTTGCGCACCTGGATGCGACCGTCGTGGCTCGCCTCGACGCTCGACTGCTCGGCGCCACGCTGGGCGGCGCCGCCGATATGGAAGGTACGCATGGTGAGCTGGGTGCCCGGCTCGCCGATCGACTGGGCGGCGATCACGCCCACCGCCTCGCCGATATTGACCTTGGTGCCGCGCGCCAGATCGCGGCCGTAGCACTTGCCGCAGACGCCGGTCTTGGTATCGCAGGTCAGCACCGAGCGGATGCGGATCTCCTCGATGCCGGCCTTCTCGATCTGCTCGACGGCGACCTCGTCGATCAGCTCGCCGGCCTTGCAGATCTGCACGCCGGTCACCGGGTCGACCACGTCGTCGAGCGCGGTACGGCCGAGCACACGCTCGCTGAGCGGCTCGATCACGTCGCCGCCGTCGACGACGGCGCGCATGGTGAGCCCGCGGGTGGTGCCGCAATCCTCCTCGAAGATGATGCAGTCCTGGGCGACGTCGACCAGACGCCGCGTCAGGTAGCCCGAGTTGGCGGTCTTGAGCGCGGTGTCGGCCAGGCCCTTGCGCGCGCCGTGGGTGGAGTTGAAGTACTCCAGCACGGACAGGCCTTCCTTGAAGTTGGAGATGATCGGCGTCTCGATGATCTCGCCCGACGGCTTGGTCATCAGGCCGCGCATGCCGGCAAGCTGCTTCATCTGCGTGGTCGAGCCGCGCGCACCGGAATGCGCCATCATCCACACCGAGTTGACCGGCCGGCCGGGCTTGGGCGTGGAGATGCCCTTCATCATCTCCTCGGCCACGCGGTCCGAGCAGCGCGACCAGGCATCGACCACCTTGTTGTACTTCTCACCCGAGGTGATCAGGCCGTCCTGATACTGCTGCTCGTACTCCTTGACCTCCTTCTGGGTCTGGGCGACCAGCTTCTCCTTGGCCGACGGGATGACGAGATCGTCCTTGCCGAACGAGATGCCGGCGCGGCAGGCGTGGTAGAAGCCCAGTCCCATCAGGCGGTCGGCGAAGATCACCGTCTCCTTCTGGCCGCAGTGGCGGTAGACCGCGTCGATGACGTTCTGCAGGTCCTTCTTGGTCAGCAGCCGGTTGATCAGCGAGAAAGGCAGGCTGGGGTGCTTGGGCAGGATCTGCGCCAGGAGGATGCGGCCCGGCGTGGTCTCGACGACGCGGCTGGCCAGCACGCCCTTGTCGTCATAGGCCTCCAGGCGCGCCTTGATCTTGGCGTGCATGCTGAGCGAACGCTTGTGCAGCGCGTGCTCGAGCTCGCCGATGTCGGAGAACAGCGAGCCCTCGCCCGCTTCGCCGTCGCGCTCGAGCGTGATGTAGTAGATGCCGAGCACGATGTCCTGGCTCGGCACGATGATCGGCTTGCCGCTGGCCGGGCTCAGGATGTTGTTGGTCGACATCATGAGCACGCGCGCCTCGAGCTGGGCCTCCAGCGACAACGGCACGTGGACCGCCATCTGGTCGCCGTCGAAGTCGGCGTTGAAGGCGGTGCAGACCAGCGGATGGAGCTGGATCGCCTTGCCCTCGATCAGCACCGGCTCGAAGGCCTGGATGCCCAGGCGATGCAACGTCGGGGCGCGGTTCAGCAGCACCGGGTGCTCGCGGATCACCTCTTCGAGGATGTCCCACACCTCGGGCCGCTCCTTCTCGACCATGCGCTTGGCCGCCTTGATGGTATTGGCCATGCCGTAGGCCTGAAGCCGCGAGTAGATGAACGGCTTGAACAGCTCGAGCGCCATCTTCTTGGGCAGGCCGCACTGGTGCAGCTTGAGCTCGGGGCCGACCACGATGACCGAGCGGCCAGAGTAGTCGACGCGCTTGCCGAGCAGGTTCTGGCGGAAGCGGCCCTGCTTGCCCTTCAGCATGTCGCTGAGCGACTTCAGCGGCCGCTTGTTGGCGCCGGTGATGACGCGGCCGCGGCGGCCGTTGTCGAACAGCGCATCGACCGACTCCTGCAGCATGCGCTTCTCGTTGCGCACGATGATGTCGGGCGCCCGGAGCTCGATCAGCCGCTTCAGTCGGTTGTTGCGGTTGATGACGCGGCGGTAGAGGTCGTTGAGGTCCGAGGTGGCGAAGCGGCCGCCGTCGAGCGGCACCAGCGGGCGCAGCTCGGGCGGGATCACCGGCACCAGCTCGAGGATCATCCATTCCGGACGGGCGCCGGATTCGATGAAGTTCTCGACCAGCTTCAGTCGCTTGACCAGCTTCTTGCGCTTGGCCTCCGACGTCGTCTCGCGCAGCTCCTCGCGCAGCCGCGGCCGCTCCTCCTCGAGGTTGATCTCCTTCAGCATGCCGTGAATGGCTTCGGCGCCGATCTTGGCCTCGAAAGAATCCTCGCCGAACTCGTCGGTCGCGTTGAGGTACTGCTCCTCGTTCAAGAGCTCGCGGTACTTGAGCGGCGTCAGGCCGGGATTGCTGACGACGTAGTTCTCGAAGTACAGGATACGCTCGAGGTCGCGCAGGGTCATGTCGAGCAGGAGCCCGATGCGCGAGGGCAGCGACTTCAGGAACCAGATGTGCGCCACCGGCGAGGCGAGCTCGATATGGCCCATGCGCTCGCGGCGCACCTTGGTCAACGTCACTTCGACGCCGCACTTCTCGCAGGTGATGCCGCGGAACTTCATGCGCTTGTACTTGCCGCACAGGCACTCGTAGTCCTTGATCGGCCCGAAGATGCGGGCGCAGAACAGCCCGTCGCGTTCCGGCTTGAAGGTCCGGTAGTTGATGGTCTCCGGCTTCTTGATCTCGCCGTGGCTCCAGGCGCGGATGCGGTCGGGGCTGGCGATCGAGATGCGGATCTCGTCGAAGGTCGGCGTGCCCTGCGGCTGGCCCAGCACGTTGATGATGTCGGTCATTGTCGTCCTAGGGGTTCGTTGGACTTAAGAGCGAAAGAAGGGGGTGGAGGCCAACTCAGTTGGCCTCCTGGTTGAGCTCGACGTTGAGGCCGAGCGAGCGCAGCTCCTTGACCAGCACGTTGAAGGATTCGGGGATGCCCGCCTCGAACGTGTCGTCGCCGCGCACGATGGCCTCGTAGACCTTGGTGCGGCCGGCCACGTCGTCCGACTTGACGGTGAGGATCTCCTGCAGGGTGTAGGCGGCGCCGTAGGCTTCGAGCGCCCACACCTCCATCTCGCCGAAGCGCTGACCGCCGAACTGCGCCTTGCCGCCCAGCGGCTGCTGGGTGACCAGGCTGTAGGGGCCGATCGAACGGGCGTGGATCTTGTCGTCCACCAGATGGTGCAGCTTCAGCATGTAGATGTAGCCCACCGTCACCTTGCGATCGAAGGCTTCGCCGGTGCGGCCGTCGACCAGGGTGACCTGGCCCGACTTGTCCAAACCGGCCATCTCCAGCATGCCGACGATGTCTGCTTCGTGCGCACCGTCGAACACCGGCGAGGCGAAGGGCACGCCGCGGGCGAGATTCTTGGCAAGCTCGATCGTGCGCTCGTCGTCGAGGTCGGCGATCTCGGCCTTGTAGGCCTTCTCGCCGTAGACTTCGCGCAGATGGCGCTTGACCTGGCTCACCGACGCGTCGCGCGCGCCGTTGACCATCTCGCCGATGCGCTTGCCGAGGCCTGCCGCCGCCCAACCCAGATGAGTCTCCAGGATCTGGCCGACATTCATGCGGCTGGGCACGCCCAGCGGATTGAGCACGATGTCGACCGGCGTGCCGTCCTCGAGGTACGGCATGTCCTCCAGCGGCATGATGCGTGAGATCACGCCCTTGTTGCCGTGGCGGCCGGCCATCTTGTCGCCCGGCTGCAGCTTGCGCTTGGTGGCGACGAAGACCTTGACCATCTTCATGACGCCCGGCGGCAGCTCGTCGCCGCGCTGCAGCTTGTCGACCTTGCTGTCGAAGCGGTCCTGCAGACGTTTCATCGACTCGTCGAACTGCTTGTTCAACGCCTCGATCTCGCCCTGCCGCTTGTCGGTCTTGACGGCGATCTGGCGCCACTGGCCGGGCGTGTAATCGCCCAGCACCTTGTCGGTGACGCGCGTGCCCGGCTTCAGGCCCTTGAGCCCGCCGGCCACCGTCTGGTTCAGCAGCATCTCCTGCAGCTGGCCGTAAAAGCTGCGCTCCAGGATCGCCTTTTCGTCGTCGCGATCCTTGGCCAGACGCTCGATCTCGTCGCGCTCGATGGCGAGCGCGCGCTCGTCCTTGTCGACGCCGCGGCGATTGAAGACGCGAACCTCGACCACCGTGCCCTCGACGCCGGGCGGCACCTTGAGCGAGGTATCGCGCACGTCGGCCGCCTTCTCGCCGAAGATGGCGCGCAGCAGCTTCTCTTCCGGCGTCATCGGGCTCTCGCCCTTGGGCGTCACCTTGCCCACCAGGATGTCGCCCGCCTTGACCTCGGCGCCGATGTAGACGATGCCCGCCTCGTCGAGGTTCTTGAGCGCCTCCTCGCCGACGTTGGGGATGTCGCGGCTGATCTCCTCCTGGCCGAGCTTGGTGTCGCGCGCCATGACCTCGAACTCCTCGATATGGATCGAGGTGAAGACGTCATCGCGCACGATGCGCTCGGAGAGCAGGATCGAGTCCTCGAAGTTGTAGCCGTTCCACGGCATGAAGGCGACGAGCACGTTGCGGCCGAGCGCCAGCTCGCCGTCGCGTGTCGAGGGGCCGTCGGCGACGATGTGGCCCTTCTTGACCTGGTCGCCGACCTTGACCAGCGGCTTTTGCGTGATGCAGGTGCTCTGGTTGGACCGCTGGAACTTCAGGAGGTTGTAGATGTCGACCGCCGGACGGTTGGGCCCGACATCCTCGGTGGCGCGCACGACGATGCGCATGGCGTCGACCTGGTCGACCACGCCGGTCCGCCGGGCGGCGATCGCCACGCCGGAGTCGCGCGCCACGATCTCCTCCATGCCGGTGCCGACCAGCGGCGCCTCGGCTTGGATCAGCGGCACCGCCTGACGCTGCATGTTGGAGCCCATCAGCGCGCGGTTGGCGTCGTCGTTCTCGAGGAACGGGATCAACGCCGCGGCGACCGAGACGATCTGCTTGGGCGATACGTCGACGAAGTCGATCGAATCGGGCCGGCCGAGGATGTACTCGCCGCCCTTGCGGCACTGCACGAGGTCGGCGACGAAGCGGCCGCGCGCGTCGATCTCGGCATTGGCCTGGGCCACCGTATAGCGGCCCTCTTCCATCGCCGAGAGATAGACGACCTCGTCGCTGACGCGGCCGTTCACGACCTTGCGGTACGGGCTCTCGATGAAGCCGTACTGGTTGACCCGCGCGTAGGTGGCGAGCGAGTTGATCAGGCCGATGTTGGGACCTTCCGGCGTCTCGATCGGGCAGATGCGACCGTAGTGCGTGGGATGCACGTCGCGCACCTCGAAGCCGGCGCGCTCGCGGGTGAGACCGCCCGGTCCCAGGGCCGACAGGCGGCGCTTGTGCGTCACCTCGGACAAC
>VGCQ01000243.1 GCA_016870055.1 Alphaproteobacteria bacterium
AATTGCATGGATATTCAATGCATGAGCATCCATTGTCAATCTTGATGCATACGCATCGATCTGATAGCCATCGGGCATGCCGATCCATCCCTCCGACGAGGTCGTCGCCGCCTGGGCCCGTTTGATAAAAGCGAGCCGGCTGGCCCTGGCGGCGGTCGAGGCCGACCTCAAGAAGGCCGGCCTGCCGCCGCTCGGCTGGTATGACGCGTTGCTGGAACTGCGCCGCGCCGCGGGCCCGTTGCGTCCGGTCGAGCTCGAGGGCCGCCTGCTGCTTGCCCAGCACAATGTCTCGCGGCTGGTCGATCGGCTCGAAGCCCAGGGCTACGTCGCGCGCCAGCCCTGCGAGGAGGATGGCCGCGGCCAGCTGGTCGAGCTGACCGATAGCGGCCGCGACCTGCTGCGCCGCATGTGGCCCACCTATCGCGCTGCGATCCATCGCCATGTCGGCGCCAAGCTCGGCGACGAGCAGGCGGCGACTTTGGCGCGGCTGCTCCAGCGACTGCTGCAGAGCTGACCGGAGCGATCCAGTCTGGTCGTCCGTTCGGGCCGGCCTTACGCTGGCATCCGCAGGGAGAAAACGACATGACCACGCTGAAACGCCGTAAGGTCGGGCGGACAAAACTCGAAGTGACGGAACTCGGCCTGGGCGGCGCACCGATGGGCGGCTTTCGCGCCACCATCTCTGAGGCCGAGGCCATGGCGATCTGCGATGCGGCGTGGGACGGCGGCGTGCGTTTCTTCGACACCTCGCCCTACTACGGCTACGGCCGCAGCGAACTGCGCATGGGCGCCGCTTTGCGCGACCGGCCGCGCGACGAATTCGTGCTGTCGACCAAGATCGGCCGCCTCTTCCATGTCATGAAGCCCGGCGAAGCCAAGCCGGCCGATTTCCGCGACAGCGGTCTGCCGGGCTTCGCGCCCACGTTCGACTACACCTATGACGGCGTCATGCGTTCGCTCGAGCATTCGCATTTGCGCCTCGGGCTCGCTCGCATCGACATCGCGCTGATCCACGACGTCGATTTCTGGACGACGAAGGACCGCGCCGTGCTGGACGAGCGCTTCAAGACCGTCATGGATTCGGGCTACCGCGCGCTCGACGAGCTGCGCAAGGCAGGCCTGATCGGCGCGATCGGCGTTGGCATCAACGAGGCCGACACCAGCCTGCGATTCATCGCGGCCGGCGACTTCGACTGCATGCTGCTGGCCGGTCGCTACACCCTGCTGGAGCAGGGCGGCCTCGCCGAGTTCCTGCCCGAGTGCAGCAAGCGCGGTGTCTCGGTCATCCTGGGCGGCCCGTACAATTCGGGCATCCTGACCGGCGGCGTGAAGCCCGGCGCCACCCACGACTACGCGCCGGCGCCCGTCCCCTTGATCGAGAAGGCTCGGAAGATCGAGGCGGTGTGCGTCCGCCACGGCGTCGAATTGGGCGCGGCGGCGCTGCAGTTTCCGCTGTTCCACCCCGCCGTCTGCGCCGTGATCCCGGGTGCGCTCAGCACCGAGGAGGTCGGGCAGAATGTCGGACGGATGTCGGCCAAGATCCCGGTGGAGCTGTGGAGCGAGCTGAAGCGCGAGAAGCTGCTCGACGCGGCCGCGCCGACGCCCAACTAGTGCCCATGGTCATTGCCGTTCGAGACGATCACAGCGACGGCGGGCGTCCTGGCCGACGGTCGGCGCCGACTTGAAGGAGAGGGAGACGGCATGAAGATCATCGATGCGCAGATTCACATCTGGTCGCAGACCGTGGTGCCGCCGAGCGGCCTGCATCGCAAGGTCGAGAAGTTCACCGCCGAGCGGGCGCTGCACGAGATGGACGAGGCCGGTGTCGATGGCGCGCTGATCCACCCGCCCTACAGCTGGGATCCGACCTCCAACCAGTTGGCGCTCGACGCGGCACGCGACTATCCCGACCGCTTCGCCGTGATGGGCCAGTTCGAGCTCGACGATCCGGCGAGCCGCCAGCGCATCAAGGGCTGGCGCAAGCAGCCCGGCATGATGGGGCTGCGCTGGGCGCTGCTCTATCCCGACCAACAGAAGGCGCTGCACGAGGGCAAGCTCGACTGGGTGTGGCCGGCCGCCGAGCAGGAAGGCGTTCCGGTCGCCACCATGGCCGGCTTGTTCCTGCCGCAATTCCGCAAGATCGCCGAGGCGCATCCGCGGCTGAAACTGATCATCGACCATTGCGGCCTGCTCCGGCTGGAGAAGGACGCCGCCGCCTTCGGCAAGCTCGACGAGCTCTGCGCCCTCGCCAAGCTGCCCAACGTCGCGGTCAAGGCGACCGGCGCGCCGGGCTACTCGACCCATCCCTATCCGTTCAAGAACCTGCATGACGGGCTGCACCGCATTTTCGATGCCTACGGCCCCGACCGTTTCTTCTGGGGCACCGACATCACGCGCATGCCCTGCAGCTATCGGCAGTGCGTCACCTTTTTCACCGAGGAGTTGCCGTGGCTGAAGGGCCAGGACCTCGAGAAGGTGATGGGCCGCAGCCTAGCCAAGTGGATCGGGTGGGACTTCAAGTTCGACTGAAGCGACGGCACTACTTGGTGAGCGGCAGGATTTGGCCGCGGATCTCACCGTCGGGATGCTTGAGCGTCATGACGTTGACGTACCAGCGGCCAGCCAGCAGGTCGGCTGCCTGCCCTTCGGTAAGCGTCGCACCGTCCCAGATCGTGTAGTCGTAGATCGGGATGTTGATCGGCACGATGCGCTCGGCGGTCTCGGTCGCGCCGGCCGGGCCTTGCAGCCAGGCCATGGTGATCGGCCCACTCAACCCCACCAGGTTGAGGCGGTACTCCAGCACCTTGGTCGAGGGCCGATAGACCGCCTCGAAATAGCCGAGACCGCGGCTGTCGGTCGGCGGAACCTCGGCGGCGCCGCTCAGCGAGGCGCGGAAATCGGTCTTGGCGACGCGCGACTCGCCGAGATAGGCCGAGCAGGCAGCCGCCAGGAACAGGGCAGCAAGGGCGCCGGCGCGCAGGATGGCGATCATGCGATGATCTCCCTTTCGTCCGACATACGCATCGCGAGCCGACGATCTCCCCTACCCATTGTGGCGATTCAGCCGACCATACTCTAGCGGCAGTCGGACGGACTGTCGCACAGCATATGATTTTCCATTTGCTACACGAGGGAGAGGCATCCGCAACCCGCTCCCGTCCGACAGGTCCCTCGCCGCATGACGACCGCCAAGCCGCGTATCACCGCCAAGATCGCCGGGCACGCCCTGCATCCCCTGCTGCGACCGTTCGCAGTCGGCTACTTCCTGGCCGCCTGCGCCTGCGACCTCGTCTACTCGCAAGCCTTGATCTTCGCCCGCAACGGCGCGCCGGAGTTCGCCGCCATCACCGAATGGCTGCTGATCGCCGGCTTGGTCATGGCAGCCTTGGCGGCGGTCGTGGCCGTGATCGACCTTCTGGGCGAGCGGCAGTTCCGCACCCTGCCCGATCTGCGCATGTACGCGGCGGGCAGCGCTCTGGTGATCGCCCTGGAAGTCTACAACCTCCACCTGCGCCAAACGGCCGGCGCCGACGCCATAACGCCGACCGGGCTTGCCCTGTCGCTTGCCGCAACGGCCGTGCTGCTGGCCACGCCGTCGCGAAGCTGGGCGCGCATGTATCGCTGAGCAAAGCGAGGGGGCTGGCAAGGTGCTGCGCGCGGGAGGATGATCGGCGCGGAGGAATGCGCTCATGAAATACGACGTCATCTCCGCTGACGGCCATGTCGACCTGATCTGGCTGCCGCCCGACCTCTTCACGGCCAATGCCCCGGCGTCGCTCAAGGATCGCATGCCGCATGTCGTCGACGGACCGAAGGGACCCGAGTGGGTGAGCGCCAAGGGCGCCAAGTTCGGGTTGATGAACGGCATGGGCTCGGCCGGCCGCGAATACGTGCCCGGTATCATCCACCGCTCCGACCGCATGGCCTCGACCGGCCTCTACGACGACGGCAAGAAAGGCGTGCGCCGTCTCACCGAGCCTGGCCTGCGGCTGCAGGACCAGGATCGTGACGGCGTGCAGGCGGAGGTCCTGTACGGCATCCTGGGCTCGAGCGGACGGCTGAACGACCCCGTGGCGGCGCTCGAGATGCTGCGCATCTACAACGACTGGCTGCACGATTTCTGCAAGGCCGCGCCCGATCGGCTGATCGGGCTGGCCAACATCCCGAACTACGACATGGACGAGTCGGTCGCCGAGATGATGCGCTGCGCCAGACGCGGCGTGCGCGGCTTCGACGTCGCCAACCGGCCCGACATGACGCCGCTGTGGGATCCGTTCTGGGAGCCGCTGTGGAAGTGCGCGCACGAGACCGGCATCCCGGTGCATTTCCACACCATCGGCGGCCGCTCGCCCGACGTGACCAAGCTGCCGATCCCGATCCAGCGCCGCGTCTTCGCCGTCCATATCACCGGCTTCCAGATGCATATGAGCACGATGCTGATGGGACTGATCTTCTCCGGCGCGCCCGAGCGCTATCCCAACCTCAAGGTGGTGATCGGCGAGGCCGGGCTGGGCTGGATTCCCTACGTCCTGCAGCACATGGATCTCGAGTGGGAGGACCAGTTCAAGGACCTCGACCTCAAGATGAAGCCCAGCGAATACTGGCATCGCCAGTTCTACGCCACCTACCAGACCGACCCGGTCGGCATCGAGTTGCTCCACCATCTCGGCGAGGACAACGTGATGTGGGGTTCCGACTACCCGCACCCCGACGGCATCTGGCCCGACAGCCAGGAGTTCCTCGACCGCGAGCTGACGGGCGTGACCGCCGAGCAACGTCGCAAGATCACGCGCGACAACGCGATGAGGCTTTATCGGTTGGGCAACTGATCTCACCTGCTGGATGCGCGCCACTCCAGTGGCGCTTCTGCCTTCGCGCCGTGAGTCTCCGTAAGCGGTACTGGAGTGCCGCGCTGCCAGCAATGACAAGAGCCATGAACCAAAGCCTGCACGTTCCGCTTCTTGTCATCTTTGCCATGCTGGCCTTTGCCGGCAACTCGCTGCTCTGCCGTGTGGCGCTGCGCGATACGGCGATCGATGCTGCGACCTTCACCGCGATCCGGCTGGCCTCGGGCGCGCTGCTGCTCGTCCTGCTGCTGCGTCGGCGCGGCGTCACGCCGACGGCGGGCGGCAGTTGGCCGATGGCGGCGATGCTGTTTGCCTATGCCGCGCTCTTCTCCTTCGCCTATCGCGATCTCACCGCGGCAACCGGCGCGCTGCTGCTGTTTGGCGCCGTGCAGCTCACGATGATGGGCTGGGGCCTGTCACGGGGCGAGCGTATCGGCGGCCTTCGGCTGGTCGGGCTCCTGATCGCCGTCGTCGGACTGATCGGCCTGCTGATCCCGGGCCTTGCCGCGCCGCCACCGTTTGCCGCCGCCTTGATGCTGGGCGCAGGCATCGCCTGGGGCGTCTATTCTCTGCTGGGCAGGAGTGCCGGCGAGCCGATCGCTGCGACCGGCGGCAACTTCGTGCGCTCGGTGGCTTTCGCTGCCGTGCTCATGCTGGCCGCGGCCGGCCACGAGACGACCGACCGCCTGGGCGCCTTCTATGCCGTGCTGTCGGGCGCCATCACCTCGGGCCTGGGCTACGTCCTGTGGTACGCCGCCCTGCCGGCCCTGAGCGCCACCTCCGCCGCGACCATCCAGCTCAGCGTGCCGGCCATTGCGGCCCTCGGCGGCGTGGTGCTACTCGCAGAACCGATCACCGCGCGGCTGGTGTTGGCCTCGGCGGCGATCCTGGGCGGCATCGCGCTCACGATCCAAAGGAAGGGTTGACCGATCATGTTCGAAGTCGCCGAGCGCCTGCGCAACGTCAAGGTCTCCGCCTCGGCCGCCATGACACGCAAGGTGCGCGAGCTACGCGCCCAGGGCGTGAAGATCGTCGGCCTGTCGTCGGGCGAGCCCGACTTCCCCACGCCCACGCACGCGATCGAGGCGGCGCACAAAGCGGCGCTGGCCGGCGACACCAAGTATCCGCCGCAGGACGGTGTGAAGCCGCTCAAGGAGGCGATCCAGCGCAAGTTCAAGCGCGACAACAATCTCGACTATGCGCTGGACGAGATCATGGTCAGCAACGGCAGCAAGCAGATCATGTACGACGCGCTGATGGCGAGCGTGAACCCGGGCGACGAGGTCGTCATTCCGGCGCCCGGTTGGATCTCCTACGCCGACCAGGCGACGCTGGCCGGCGCCAAGCCCGTGCCGGTGTCGTGTCCGGAGAACAACCAGTTCAAGCTGCGCGCCGCCGACCTCGACGCCGCCATCACGGCCAAGACCAGGTGGGTGGTGCTGAACTTCCCCAACAACCCGACCGGCGCGGTCTGCTCGCGCGCCGAGATGCGCGAGATCGCCGACGTGCTGCTCGCCCATCGCCACGTGTTCACCATGTCGGACGATGTCTACGAGCACCTGACCTACGACGGCTTCGGCTTCTGCACCCTGGCCGAGATCGAGCCGCGGCTGAAGGAGCGCACGCTCACCGTCAACGGCGCGTCGAAAGCCTACGCCATGACCGGCTGGCGCGTCGGCTTCGCCGGCGGTCCCAAGCCGATGATCGCCGCCATGACCAACATGCAGGGCCAGATCGGCTCGGGCATCTCGACCATCAGCCAGGCCGCGGCGACGGCGGCACTCGACGGGCCGCAGGACCTCCTGAAGGAACGCGCCGCCGACTACCAGAAGCGTCGCGACGAGGTCGTGGGCATGCTGCGCCAGGCCAAGGGCATCACCTGCCACAAGCCCGAAGGCGCCTTCTACGTCTATCCCGACATGGCGGGCTGCATCGGCAAGACGACACCAGCCGGCCGCAGGATCGCCAACGATACCGACTTCGTGACGGCGCTGCTGGAGGAGAAGCACGTCGCCACGGTGCAGGGCGCGGCCTACGGCATGAGCCCCTATTTCCGCATCTCCTACGCCACCGACACCGCGAGCTTGCGCGAAGGCTGCCGGCGCATCCAGGAATTCTGTAGCGGATTGAAGTAGCGTCCGACCTCGCCCCGTCAGACGCTGTCGCGCTCACATTTCGTCGTCACCATCGCGCGGGAAAGACCGGCCGTTCCAACGACGACATCCTCATATCGAGGAGCGCGCGACACCCTTCGAGGCGTAGACCTTCGGCCCGCTCCTTGCGGTGAGGCCAAATCAAATCACAGCAAAGAAACGGTCACCAAGCGTAGGCTTGGTTGGACAGCGTTTTGACCGCCGCCATCTGGCTGCGCAGCGCGATCTTGCGCGCGCACAGCGGCCAGTGCCACGGCTCCTCGAGATCGAAGATCATGTACTTGGCGAGCGACGCCGCGCTCTCGTAGTCGTGCATCGCCTCGATCGCCTCGGCGCGCGTGAGCTGCGTGCCGTCGCGCCGCTTGGAGTAGGCGATGTAGGTGCCGATCGTGAACTGCAGGCGGCCATGATAGGCGCCGCGGCCGCCATAGATCCGCCGCTCCGACGGTCCCCAACCACCGCTCTCGCAGTGCGCGAGCTGGCGGATGATCTCCTCCTTGCGATCGTCGATCTC
>VGCQ01000244.1 GCA_016870055.1 Alphaproteobacteria bacterium
GGTAGGCGCGGGTCGCGGCGAGCAGGGCATAGTCCGGCGGCTCGGGCTTGGCGGCGGCCTCGAAGACGGCGATCGCTTCGGCCGGCTTGCCGTCCTGCTGCAGCAGGGTCGCCAGGTCCATGGCCACCAAGCCGTCGTCAACGCCGGCCGCCAGCAGGGCGCGTAAGGCGGCCTGCGCCTCGGCCATGTGGCCGGCCCGCGCCTTGAGCACGGCGGCCTCGCGCTGCTGGGTGGCGGTCTGGGCAAAGCCGTCAGTCGGCACTCCGGCAAGCAGCGTCGCCAGGAGCCAGAGCCATCTCCCCAAAAGCCCGCGCGCCATCAACCGACGTTATGGGCTCGGCAAAACATCCGTCAAGCTCCAGCCAATTTGCATTCTGCACCTGTCGACAACTGGTTGGGCGACCGTCCGCGACGCGGTCGGCGGCCATCAAGTCGGCATCGGTCGATTCGTGACGATCCGGAAGGCCGCTGCAACGCGATGCGCTTGGCAGGGATCGGCCGAACGCATCATGCCCCGTGGAACCACGTGCGGTTCCACTTCATCGCATCCCGCTTCAGCGATTCGCCCGGGCGACTGCGGCGTTCAGCAGCAGGTTGGCACCGGGTACCGAGCGAGCCAGCTCGATCGCCTCGTTGACGTTGTGGCTGATGCCCTCGTGACAGGGCGTGAAGATCATCGCCGTCGGCGCCATGGTGGCCACCGCATAGGCGTCGTGCCCGGCCTGGCTGCGCATTTCGCGATAAGGCAAGCCGAGCTCGCGAGCCGTCGTCCTCAGGAGCTCGATGCAATCGGCCGCGAACAGCTCGGTGCCCCAGCTCCAGCCTTCGGCGACGTCGATCTCGACATTGGCCTTCTCGGCGGCGGCGGCGATCGCGGCGTCGACCTCGCGGCGCATAGCGTCGAAGCGCGCCGGATCGATGTGGCGGAAGTCGACCGTGAGCTTGACCTGCTCGGCGTAGGTACCCGGCAGGTTGGGAAAGCTCTCGATGCGGGTGGTCGTGGTGCGGCCCTCGTCGACGGCATAGGCGAGCCCGATGTCGTTCAACGACGCAATGACATAGCCCGCACCGACCAGCGCATTGCGCCGCATCGCCATCGGCGTGCCGCCGGCGTGGCCGGTGTCGCCCTTGACAGTGAGGCGCAGCGCCTGGGTCCGGTAGCCGCCGACCACGATGCCGATGTCGCAGCCCTCGCGGTCGAGCACCGGCGCCTGCTCGATATGCAGCTCGAGATAGGCGTCGAAGGCGCGCTGGCCGAGCGGCGCGCGGCCGGCATAGCCAATCTCGTCCAGCGCCTCGGCCACCGTCACGCCGGCATCGTCGGTGGTGGCGAGCACCGTCTCGAGCGGCAGGACCTTGGCGAAAGCCATCGAGCCCATCATCGGCGGACTGAACCGCGCGCCCTCTTCGTTGGTCCAGCAGATCACTTCGATGCCGCGCTTGGTCTGGATGGCGCGGTCGTTCAGGGTGCGCACGACCTCGAGGCCGCACAGCACGCCTAAAATGCCGTCGTAGCGGCCGCCGCAGATCTGGGTGTCGAGATGGCTGCCGATGGCGACCGGCGGCAGCGCGGGATCGCTGCCGGGCCGACGGGCAAAGATGTTGCCCAGCCGATCGATCTCGACGCTGCAGCCGGCGTCGCGAGCCCACGCCACGAACAGGTCGCGCATCTCCTTGTCCTCGGCCGACAGCGCCAGCCGGCGCAGCCCGACATCGCGGAAGCGGCCGATCGCCGCCGACCGCTCCAGGCTGTCCCACAGTCGTTGGGCATCGATCTCCAGGGCATTGGCGGCCACGCGACGGCTCCTTCGTTGGACGGTGGCATTCTACCAGGAACCGTGCCACTGACGACCGATGGACGGGGAGTACGATTTCATCATCGTCGGCGGCGGCTCGGCCGGCGCGGTGCTGGCGGCGCGTCTCAGCGAAGATCCGACGATCCGCGTGCTGCTGCTCGAGGCCGGCCGAGATTTCCGTACCGCGGAGACGCCGCAGCATCTGCGCATCGCCAATCCGCTGCGCGCCATCGCCGACGACGACTATCGCTGGCCGAAGCTGCTGGCCCGCCGCACCGAGCGGCAGGAACCGAAGCTGCTGTGGCGCGGCCGGGCTATCGGCGGCAGCTCGACCATCAACGGCCAGATCGCCATCCGCGGCATCCCCGAGGATTTCGCCGACTGGGTCGCCCTGGGCGCGCAAGGCTGGAGCTGGCAGGACGTGCTGCCCTACTTCTGCAAGCTCGAAAGCGACGTCGATTTCGGCGATCGGCCCTATCACGGCCGGACCGGGCCGATTCCGGTCTACCGCGCACCGGTCGAGCAATGGGGCCATGTCGACCGGGCGGTGATGAAGGCGGCGATCGGCCTGGGCTACGGCTGGTGCGAGGACCACAACGCGCCGCACGGCACCGGCGTGTCGCCCTACGCCATCAACAGCCGCGCCGGGCTGCGCATCTCGACCAACGACGGCTATCTCGAATCCGCCCGCGCCCGCCCCAACCTCACGGTCGTCGGCCGCGCCGTGGTCGATACGCTGCAGTTCGAGGGCAACCGGCCGCACGCCAACGGCGTCGGCGTGACGGTGGCTGGCGAGCGCCGGACAGCGCGGGCGCGCCGCGAGGTCATCCTGGCAGCGGGCGCCATCCATTCGCCAGCCATCCTGCAGCGCTCGGGCATCGGGCCGGCCGCGCTGCTGAAATCACTCGGCATCGCCGTCGTCGCCGACCGGCCGGTCGGCGAGCATCTGCTCGACCATCCGATCCTGAGCGTCTTCCTGCATCTGCGCGAAGAAGCGCGGGTGAGCACGCTCGCGCATCGCCACACCAATTGCTGCGTGCGCTACTCCTCGGAGCTGGCCGGCGCCGGCGTCAACGACATGATCATGATCGCCGGCAACCTGCGGCCGGAGGAGGATGGCGGCACGGCGCGCGCCCGCATCGCCGTCTCGGCCTTCCAGGCGCTGAGCGAAGGCACGGTACGCATCACGACCCGCGATCCCGACACCGATCCCGTGGTCGACGAGCGCATGCTGAGCCACGACAGCGATCTCGTGCGCATGCGCGACGGCGTCCGACGACTGCGCGAGGTCGCCCGGCATGCGGAAATCACCGCGATCGCCACTCGCGTCGAGTACGGCACGACCGGCCGATCGGTCGACGAGGCGTTGACGGACGAGGCGCTCGACGAGTGGATGTTCGCCGAATGCTCGGACGCCCAGCATGCCAGCGGCACCTGCCGCATGGGTGCCGCCGACGATCGGCGATCGGTCGTCGACCCGCACTGCCGCGTGATCGGCTGCAGCGGGCTGCGGGTGATCGACGCGTCGGTCATGCCCACCGTCGTGCGCGCCAACACGCACTTCACCACGGTGATGATCGCCGAGAAGCTGGCTGACGAACTGAAATGGCTCGCAAAATCGCCGTGATCCGGCCGTTACCGGGGGACTGGCGAGGAATCCGGCGGCATCCTAGGTATTGAGCCGTGGCCCACGCCGTCAGCGCCTTCTCGTTCCGATCCGGCCGGATGTCACCGGCGGCCATGGTGCTGGCCGTCGGGCTGCATGCCGCGATCGGGCTGGCGCTGTGGTGGCTGTGGCAGAACCCGCCGCGGCCGCCGACCGAAGAGGTGATCGAAATCACCCTGGAGCCGGCCAAGCCGCCGGAGCCGCCACCGCCCGCTCAGCCATCGCCCGCGATCCCCCTTGTCGAGGGTCTGCGGCCGCCGGCGCCGATCGTCTCCGACCGGCCGACCCAAGTTCCACCCAAGGGCGATCCGATCCGCGACACCAGCCTCGCGCCGCCGCCACCGCTGCTGCTCGACACACCGCAGGCGCGGGAGCCGCCGCCGGCCGACCCGCCGCCCTCCACCGCCGCGCGCGAACCCGCCAGTCAGCCGGCGCCGGCAGCGCCGGAGCATCACGCCCTGGCAACCCCTGCCCCCGCGCCTCCGCCGCCACCCCAATTGCGCCAGCCGGAGCATCGCCCATCGCCGCTCACCCTGGCGCCGCATCGCCAGCCGCCGGCCGGCACCCCGTCCGACAGCCCCACGCACTCGCCGTTCGTCAATCCGGCCGACACCTACAACCGGGCTCGCGCGACCGACAACTATCTCTGGCAGGTCGCGCGCAAGCTCCAGGGCTACACCTATCAGGCGCGCGTCAATGCCACCGAGGGCCTCACGGTGGTGCGCATCGTCATCGCGCGCGACGGCCGGCTGCTCCATGTCGAGGTCGTGCGCTCGAGCGGCTTTGCCGAATTCGACAAAGGCGTCATCGCCGGCGTGCGCGCCGGCTCGCCCTACACACCGCTGCCACCGGACATCCGCGGCGACAGCGCCACTTTCGATCTGCCACTGGTCTCGACCTACCGTCGCTGAAGACGCGACTTACCTACTCGCAGCCGTTCGCAAGGTGATGTAGAGGTCGAAGGGAACAACAACCAGCATGAGGAACCGACATGCTCGCCAGAGACGTGATGTCCGACAACGTGGTCACCATCAGTGCCGACGCCACGCTTCTGGATGTCGCCAGGCTCCTCGTGAACAACGGATACAGCGCGGTTCCAGTGGTCGATAGCAACGGCATGCTGGTCGGCGTGGTGAGCGAAGTCGACCTCATTCGTCATGCAGCAAGCGGCAGCGACGATCCGACCCACCTGCGCAGCCAACTGAACGACCCAGCGACCGCCATGGAGGGACGCCAGGTCGCCGACGTCATGACGCGGCAGGTCGTGACTGCCACCGAGCGGACCGACCTCGGCGAGGTGGCGGCCTTGATCCTGAAGCACCAGACCAAGCGCATTCCGATCGTCCGCGGCGGTGCGGTCGTGGGCATCGTAAGCCGCATCGATCTCGTGAGAGCGATGCTGTCGCACGCCGCCCCCGGCTCAACCGCCGCGTCGGCCAAGCCGGCGGACAAGCCGATGGTCGAGCCGGACGACGAGGCGTTGCGCCGCGAGGTATCGACCGCCGCGCGACGCCTCGGCTTCCGGCTGGGCAGCGCCTTCGACGTCGTAGTGCGCCACGGCGTGGTTCATTTGTGGGGCCAGGTCTCGAGTCAGGAGGAAGATCTGGCCTGCCGTCAGGTCGCGGCAGGCTTCGCGGGCGTGACCGACGTGCACAGCCACATGCAGGTGATCGCCCGCCGTCGCTGACGATCGGCCAACTTCAGATGATCTTGCGCGCCCGGAAATCGGCCAGCTCGCCCGGCCCGTAGCCCAGCTCGCCCAGTACCGCGTCGTTGTGCTCGCCGAGCTCGGGTGCAATGCCGGGCTTGGCCGGCGTCTGCGAGAACTGCCAGGGCGTGCCATGCACCTTCAGCTTCTTGCCGTACTTGGGATAGTCGACGTGCGTGACGTAGCCGTTGGCGATCACGTCGGGATCGTTCGATGCCTCCAGGAGGGTGTTGATCGGCGCCGACACGATGTCGGCCTTGCGCAAGCGGGTCACCCAGGCGTCGCGCGTGCCGGTGGCGAAGAGGTCGTCGAGCAGGGACAGCAGCTCGTTGCGTTTGGCATCGTTGTCGATGATGACGCCGAGATTCTCGAAGCCCGCCGCCTTGATGCGGTCGAAGAAGCCGAGCCCGGTCATGGCATCCTGCCAGTCCTCGGGGCCGGTGAGCTGGAAAACCAGCGGCTTGCCGTCGCGGTCGTTGAACGAGGCGCTGATGCCGGGCCGCGCCGGCGTGCCGGTGACGCGAGCCTGGCCCGTCACCGGGTTCTTGTTGCGCCACATCGTGGTCGTGAAGGTCCACCCCATCAGCCGCACCAGCGAACCCAAGAGCGACAGCTCGATCTTCTGGCCGATGCCGGTCGTGCGGGCGTAGGTGAGGGCGGCAAGCGCGCCACCGAAGGCCAGCATGGCGGTCGACTCATCGGCCACCGAAGCGATGCCGGTGCGCATCTTCTGGCCCGGCATGGAATAGGCTTCGGCGATGCCGCCCAGCGCCTGGGCCATCGAATCGGTGCCCGGCAGATGGCCGTTGGGCCCGCGCGTGCCGTAGCCCGAGATCGAGATGTAGACCAGCTTGGGGTTGATCTTGCGCAACTCCTCCCAGCCGAAGCCGTTCTTCTCGGCGGCCCCGGGGCGGAAGTTCTGGCCGAAAATGTCGGCCCGGGCGACCAGCTTGTGCAGGATGGCGCGGCCCTCGGGCGTCTTGAGGTTCAGCGTGACGCTCTTCACGCCGCGATTGTTGGTCTCGAAGAAGGTGCTGGGCATGCCCGGCAGCACCGTCATGTTGCGCGACGGGTCGCCGCCCTGCGGCGTCTCAATCTTGATCACGTCGGCGCCGAGATCGGCCATCAACATATAGGGAACCGTGCCAGCCTGCGCCGTCGAGCAGGACACCACTTTGACACCCTGCAACGGGCCCCATGACGACTGCGACATCCGACGTTACTCCCGCTCAGGCATTGTCGAACAAATGGCAAGCCACCCGGTGGCCGGGCGAGACCTCCCGCAAGGCCGGCTCCTGCTCGGCGCAGCGCGGCATGGCGTGCGGGCAGCGCGTATGGAACCGGCAACCCGGCGGCGGATCGAGCGGCGACGGCACCTCGCCACGAAGCTCGACCTCCTCCTCTCGCCGGCCCGGCCAAGCCACCAGGACGGCCGAGAAGAGCGCCCGGGTATAAGGGTGCCGCACGTCGGCGAACAGCGCCGCGGTCGGCGCCTGCTCGACGATCTTGCCGAGATACATCACCGCCGTGTGGTCGGCCATGTGGCGGACCGTGGCGAGATCGTGCGCCACCAGGAGGTAGGCGACATTGTCCGCAGCCTGGATGTCCTTCAGGAGGTTCATCATCTGGGCGCGGATCGACACGTCGAGCGCCGACACCGGCTCGTCGAGCACGATCAGCTTGGGCCGCGAGGCGAGTGCGGCGGCCAGCGCCACGCGCTGGCGCTGGCCGCCGCTGAACTCGTGCGGATAGTGTTCGGCCTGCTCAGGCCGAAGCCCGACCTGCAGCAGGAGCTCGCGGACGCGGTCGGCGATCCTCACCGCATCGCCCCATTCGTTGACGATCAGCGACTCGGCGATGATGCGGCCGGCCTTCATGCGCGGGTTGAGCGACGACCAGGGATCCTGGAACACCGCCTGCACCTTGGTGCGATAGGCGCGCAAGGCGTCGCCCTGCAGGTCGTGGATCGGCTGGCCTTCGAGCAGGATACGACCCTCCGTCGGCTCCTCGAGGTTCAGGATCATGCGCGACGTGGTGGTCTTGCCGCAGCCCGACTCGCCCACCAGGCCGAGCGTCCGGCCCGCAGCGATTTCGAAAGAGACGTCGTCGACGGCTTTGACATGGCCGAGCGTCCGGGCAAACAGGATGCCCCTGGTGAAGGCGAAATGCTTGCGCACACGCTCGACGCTGAGCAGTGGCGGATCGCGGTGGGTCGCCAGCTCGGCGGTCATGCCGCCACGACCCCCGCGCGCGCCAGCAAGCGCGTCAGCGGATGCCGGTCAGCACGGCGTCGGGCAACCATGTGACTGCCTTGGGGAAGTAGACGAGCAGGGCGACGACCAG
>VGCQ01000245.1 GCA_016870055.1 Alphaproteobacteria bacterium
CGCGATTCAGCCGCGAGTCAACCGGATGGAATTCTCGGTACACACACCCGGCCGCAGCCTCAGCGTTGCGCTGCCCTTAAATGTAATACAATATTAGATTAATAAGGGAGCGAGAATGGCCCAAAGCGCGGTAAAGCCCAAAGCCGGCTGGCAACCGGTCAGGGGCGAGACGTTGTCGCGGCGTATCGTTCGCCAGATCCGCGCTGCGTTGTTCGCGGGCGAGCTCACGCCCGGCCAGGCGCTGGGCAGCGAGCTGCAGCTGGCGCAGGAATTCGGGGTCAGCCGCATGGCGATGCGCGACGCGCTGCGCTCGCTCGCCGCCGCCGGCATCGTCAACATCCGGGTTGGTAAGCGCGGTGGCGTATTCATCGCCCACGGCGACCCCGAGCGCTTCGCGGACGCACTGGCCATCCAGCTCAAGCTCATAGGTGTCAGCGTCGAGGAGATGTTCGACGCCCAGATTGCCATCGAGGTCACAGCGACCGAATTCGCCGCCCGCCGTTTGGCCTCGGCTGACCGCGAACGGCTGCATGCGCTGCTCACCGAGCTCGACGCCATCGCCGCCTCGCCGATGCACGCCGAGACGCCGCTGCGCTTCACCGAACTGTCGATGCGCTTCCACGAGGCGCTGGTCGAGGCGTCGCACAATCGTGCCCTCATCGCGCAATTCAAGGCGCTGCGCTTCGTGCTCGAGCCGGTCTACGCCAGGCGCACGACAGGCGAGGTCGCCCGGCGCGTCGTCGCCTCACACCGCGCCGTGCTGGCGCGTATCGAGGCTGGCGATGCCGAGGGTGCACGTCAACTCATGCATCAGCGGTTACAGGTCGTGCGGGCGCGCCAGCTTACCGGCGCCGTGCCGACGGACGAGCGCGACATGGCGTAAGGATTTGCCTGGCGCACGACCGACCCAAAACGGCCGGCGCCGCGAAACACAGGGAGGAAAGGGACCATGATCATCGACTGCCACGGGCATGTCAGCGCTCCGGCCCAGCTTTGGGCCTACAAGGCATCTCTCATTTCGCATCGCGGCTCTCATGGCCGGGGCGCCGTCACTGTATCCGACGACGAGATCCGCGCCGCCCTGAACGCCGCCGAGATCGGGCCCAAAAGTCATCTCGACGCGCTCGCCGCCTACGGCACGGACGTCCAGCTGATCTCGCCCCGGCCCTTCCAGCTCATGCACAGTGAGCGCCCGGGCAAGCTCGTCCACTGGTTCGCCGAGGAATGCCATAACCTCATTCACCGCCAGACAAAACTTTTTCCGGGTCGCTTCTTTGGCGTCGCCAGCCTGCCGCAGGTCGCAGGCGCCCCAATAGCCGAGACCCTGCGCGAGCTGGAGCGCTGCGTGACGCAGCTCGGCTTCGTCGGTTGCCTGCTCAATCCGGATCCGTTCGAGAATTCCGGCCAGGAGGCGCCCGGCCTCGGCGAACGCTACTGGTACCCGCTCTACGAGAAACTCTGCACGCTCGACATCCCAGCACACATCCACGCCACAAGCTCACGTTCGGAACGGGCCAGCTACTCCGTGCACCTGATCAACGAGGAGACGATTGCCGTCCTCGGTCTGGTCAATTCCGACGTGTTCAAGGACTTTCCCACGCTCAAGGTTATCGTCTCGCACGGCGGCGGCGCCATTCCGTACCAGCTCGGCCGCTTCGATGCGCCGAGCATCCGGCGTGGGGGTGGAACGCGCTTCCGCGACCGGCTGCGCCATCTCTATTTCGACACCGTTCTCTACACCGAGTTGGCGCTCGAGCTCTTGATCAAGACCGTCGGCGCCGACCGTTGCCTGTTCGGCTCGGAATGTCCGGGGGTCGGCTCGACCCTCGACCCGGACACCGGCGCGCCGATGGACCATATCCGGCCGCATCTCGAAAAATTCGCCTGGCTCAGCGCCACCGACCGCGAGGCGATCGTCGCCGGCAACGCCCGCCGGCTGTTCAAGCTCGCGATCTGAGCGCCCGAAGAGGATGCCGATGACGACCGCTCCAGCATCGTCTGAACCCGCCGCGCCACACGACAAGCCGCTCGGCCCGGGTGTGCTCGACGGCAAACGCTATATCGAATCGCTGCGCGACGGCCGCGAGGTATGGGTCAACGGCGAGCGCATCCAGGACGTGCCGACGCATCCACTGTTCCGCGGTCTGTGCCAGGAGATGGCTCGGCTCTATAACCTCCAGCACGCGCCCGAAACCCGTGAGCGCATGACCTACGTCAACGAGCGCGGGGTACGTATCTCGTGCTCCTATCTCGAGCCACGAAAGCCCGCCGACCTCCTGCGCCGGCGCGCCAATGCCGAAATCTGGGCGCGCGAAAGCTTCGGCATGCTCGGCCGCTATCCCGATTTCTGCGCCGCCATCGCCGTCGGCTTCAAGGATGCCGGCGACGAGCTGGCCAAATTCGACCCCGCCTTCGCCCGCCATGCGGCCTGGCATCACCAGTTCGCTGCCGAGAACGACCTCTGCCTCGGCCACGGTCTCCACGACCCCAACATGGACAAGACACTGCGGCCGGAGCAGGACCCGGATCGCTGCGTGCGCGTGGTCAAGGAGAAGGATGGCGGCATCGTCGTGCGCGGCGCGCGCTTCGTCACCCTCGCCCCGGTGACGCATGAGATGCAGATCGCCCCGACCTACGTCCTCAACGAGCGCGAGGCCGACCACGCGCTGTGGTTCGCCGTGCCGACGAACGCGCCGGGCGTGCGCATCCTGTGCCGGGAGCCGTTCTCCGGCCGCAGCCCCTTCGATCACCCGGTTTCATCGCGCTTCGATGAACAGGATGCGCTGGTGATCTTCGACGACGTCTTCGTGCCGTGGGAGCGGGTGTTCCTCGCCCGTCAGCCGCTCGCCGCCAACCGGCTCTTCCGGGCGCGGGTGATGGCCTGGGCGATCCACGCCGCAGTCATCCAGCTCGTGGCGCGCATGGAACTGCTGGTCGGCGTCGGTCACCTGATGGCCAAGGCGGGCGGAGTCGACGGGCGGCCCAACGTGCAGCAGCTGCTCGGTGAGCTCGTCACCTACAAGCACATCTTCGAGGCGCTGATGCGCGACTCGGAGGCCAATGGTGTCACCACTCCGGGCGGCCGGGTGGCACCGGGGTCACTCCTGCCGCAGCGGGCTTTCATCACCCTGGTCTCCGAGCGTATCGTCAATATCCTCGAGCATATCGGCACCAGCGGCCTGATCTTTCTACCCAACGAGAAGGACTTCGCGGTGCCCGAACTGCGCCGGTTCATCGACGTCTATTTCGGCGGCAAGGGCGTCGGCGCCCTGGACCGCACCAAGCTCGCCAAACTTGCCTGGGAGCTCACCGGAGATTCGTTCGGCGGCCGCCAGCAACTCTACGAGCGCCTGCATTCGGGCGACCCCAATACGCTGCTGGCCGCAGTGTATCAGCGCCACAACACCGGCGCGGCGGTCAGCCAGGTGAACAAGCTGCTGGGGACGACGTTCTGAAGCAGGAGAAGGCATCGCAGTGCACGGCCCGGATGAGGGGCGATAAGGATCAAGGGGAGAAGACGATGACCCGATCGCATGGCCAGAGCCGCCGCCGTTTCCTCCAGGCGGGTGCTGCGGCGTCCGCCGCCCTTGGCGCCCGCAGCCTGCGCGCCCAGGGCCTGCACAAGCTCACCGCCATCTACCCGACGCGCTCGGGCGCCAGCTGGCCGATGTATCTCGCCAAGGAAGGCGGCTACTACGAGAAGCACGGCCTCGACGTCAGCTTGCGCTTCGGCGTGCACCCGGTCGGTATCGCCGGCCTGGTCAGCGGCGAAGTCCATTTCACCAACTACTCGCTCGACGACGTTGCCGCCGCCGTGGTGCGCGACCCGATCCTCGTCGTCATGGCGAGCATGCTCAATCGGGCGAGCTTCGCGCTCATGGCGCGGTCGGACATCGCCAACGTCGAGGCGCTCAAAGGAAAGCGCATCGGCATCGGCCGTGTTGGCGATCCGCCATACCACTACACGAGCGCCTTATTGAAGGGTTACGGCCTCAAGCCCACAGACATCCAGTGGGTGCCGACCGGCGCCGACGCCAACGCCCGCGCCACGATGCTGATCGGCGGCCAGATCGACGCCGTGCTGCTCACCGCCCCGGCGTGGTACCGGCTCGAGGAACACGGCTTGAAACCGCTGACCCTGATCGAAGATCACGAGAATATCGTCATCTCGACCGGCTACACCTTCAAGAAGAGCTGGGTGGCGGCCAACCCGGAGCTACCCGAACGCATCATCCGCGCCCAGGCCGAGGCGGTGCAGGGCTTCTACGCTGACAAGGCGGCGGCGGTCGCCGCTTACCGTAAATACGATCCGGCAATCAGCAAGACAGACGCCGCCCGTGTCTACGACAGCTACAAAGCCAAGAATCTGCTCGACCGCATCCCGCTCCTCCCACTCGCCGCGGCGGCAGCGACGGTCGAGCGCATCGGCGGCGACATTGCGGCGGTCAAAGCGTTCGATTTCCAACAGGCCATCGACATGCGCGTCGTGCGCCGCCTGGTTGCCGAAGGCTTTTTCGAGAAGCTCCACGGCCCGGGCATCAAGGCCGAGCAGGAGCGCAAGCTCAAGGATGCGTTTACATGAGCGAGGCCAGTGCATGAACAATGCTGGCGCCGCGGCGGCAGGGGGCGCGACACCCGCAGCAAAACTGGTCATCGACCATCTGTCCTATCGCTACTACCTCGAGCGCGAGGAGCGCGAGTTCCTCGCTTTCTCCGATGTCTCGCTGACGATCGGCGAAGGTGAGTTCGTCTGCGTGGTCGGCCCAAGCGGCTGCGGCAAGACGACCCTGCTCAATGTCGTCGCCGGCCTGCTGCCCTACGACGAAGGCAGGCTCACCATCAACGGCCGGACGGTCAACCGTCCGGGGACCGACCGCTCGATGGTGTTTCAGAACGCCAGCCTGCTGCCCTGGCGCTCGGCCCTCGCCAATGTGCGCTACGGCATGGAGATGCAGCGCCGATTCGCCGGCGAGCTCATGGATCGGCGGGCGCAGGAGCTGATCAACCTGGTCGGCCTTAGCGGCTTCGAAACGCGCTACCCCTCGGAGCTGTCGGGCGGTATGCAGCAGCGCGTCAATCTGGCCCGGGCTCTCGCCACCGACCCCGACGTGCTGCTGATGGACGAGCCTTTCGCCGCCCTCGATGCCCAGACACGCGAGTTCATGCAGGCCGAACTGCTGAAGATCTGGACCCAGACACGGAAAACCGTGCTGTTCATCACCCACCAGATCGACGAAGCGGCCTTCCTCGCCGACCGCATCGTTGTCATGGGCATGCGGCCCGGCCGCATCAAGCAGGAGTTCAGAGTGCCGTTTGCGCGGCCGCGGGCGCTGTCGCTCAAGCGCAACCCGCAATTCCTGGCCTTGTGCGACGACATCTGGCGCCTCATCGAAGAGGAGGCGGAGCGCATCAACGTGATCCGGGGGGAGAGGTGATGGACAATACGATAGCGGACATCGGAGGCACCCCATGACCAGCAAGGTCGAAACCGTGCCGGCCGCGGCACCGGCAGAGCGTCCCGTTCGCCGCCGCAGCTTCGCCCGGCGGCACGAGGCGGCGATCTATGGCACGTTCGCCGTCGTCCTGCTGATCGCCGTGTGGGAATTCACCTGGCAGATGCGCTGGATCTCGCCGCTGTTCTTCAGCGGCCCGACCGCGGTAGCGCTGCGCTTCTGGGAGCTTGCAACCACTGGCTCGCTGCTCGCCGACGCGGCCTATAGCGGCCAGAACTTCTTCATCGGCTTCTTCCTGGCGCTGGCGGTCGGCGTGCCGCTGGGCGTCCTGCTCGGCTGGTACCGACGCCTGTTCCTGTTCTGCGATCCGCTGGTGTCGGCGCTTTACGCCATGCCGCGTATCGCCCTTTATCCGCTGTTCATCATCTGGTTCGGCATCGGCAGCGGGTCGAAGATCGTCATTGTGTTCCTCTCCGCCATGCTGCCGATCCTCATCAACACGCTTGCCGGGGTACGCAACATCGATCCGGACCTGCTCAAGGCGGCGCGAGCGTTCTGCGCCACTGATCGCCAGATCTTCGTCACGGTGGCGCTGCCATATTCGGTCCCCTTCATTCTCACCGGCGTACGCCAGGGCGTGGCGCATGGCCTGATTGGCACGATCATCGGCGAGCTGTTCGCCGGCAGCGAAGGCATCGGTTACATGATTTCTTATGCCGGCCAGATGTTCCAAACTGACACGCTGCTCGTCGGCGTCGTCTGTACCGCCGCCGCCGGCATGGTGCTGACCGCCGCCGCCGAACGCCTGCGCCGCCGCTTCCAGAAGTGGCGGCCTGAGCACGTGGGAGGCCAGTGATGGCCGAGATCGTGCTTGGCCTCGGCACGTCGCATGGGCCGATGCTTCATACTCCGCCGGAGCAATGGAACCAGCGCGTCATCGCCGACAGACGCAACAAGGAGCTGTGCTACAAGGGCACGCTTTACGATTTCGAGCAGCTTGTGACCCTCCGCCGGCCGGGCTTCGCCGCGCAAATGGAGATCGAGCACCAGCGCCGGCAGGTCGCTCGCTGCCGCGCAGCGATCTCGACCCTCGCCGAGCGCTACGCCGCGGCTCAGATCGATCTCGCGGTGATCGTCGGCAACGATCAGCGCGAGCTGTTCCTGGACGACATCACGCCAGCGATCACCGTCTATCACGGCGAGCGGATCGACAATATTCCGGCGAGTGCCGAGCAGAAACAGAAGATGGCCCCCGGGGTCGCCCTCGCAGAAGCCGGTCATTGCCCGCCCGAGCCCGCCGCCTATCCCGGCGCGCCCGCGTTCGGCGAACATCTCATCCGCGCGTTGATGGCCGAGTCATTCGACGTCGCGTCATCGCGCCGCCTGCCGGCCGGCGCCGAATGGCGCAACGGCATCCCGCATGCCTACGGCTTCGTCTACCGCCAGATCATGCGCGACGCGCCGCCACCTTCCGTGCCGATTATCCTCAACGCGTTCTTTCCGCCCAACCAGCCCCCGATGCGGCGCTGCCTCGCGCTCGGCCACGCGCTGGCCCGAGCCATCGCTGCGTGGCCCGGGCGCGAGCGCGTCGCCCTTATCGGCTCGGGCGGCCTCAGCCATTTCGTGGTCGACGAGGAGCTCGACGCGGCGATCCTCGGGGCGATGCGCAGTGGCGACGAAGCAGCACTGGCCACCATGCCTGACGCTCTTTTCCAATCGGGCTCAGGCGAGATCAGGAATTGGATTCCCGTGGCGGCGGCGATGAAGGATTGCCGGCGGGCGATGCGTGTCGTCGACTACGCGCCGTTCTACCGCTCCGACGCCGGCACGGGCTCGGGCATGGCCTTCGCGGTGTGGGAATAGGTAAGGCGGCCAGGCGACTTCTGCACCAAGGGCATGCTTGCGTCTAGATTGCTAAATGCCGATTGCCGGAAAATTCTAATGGCGGCCCTGTGTGTACCGAGAATTATATCCGGGCATATTGATGATGCAGACCACCGAGCACTGGCTGGGAGAAGATCGTCCCAAACGCTTTTATAGGCCGGAG
>VGCQ01000246.1 GCA_016870055.1 Alphaproteobacteria bacterium
CCGCTCTAGCCGCCCACCGGTGTTGCCGACCCGCGAAGAATGAAACGGCCCGGGGGCTGGAGTAGCATGGTGGTGCGTCGCCGGCACAGAGGTCGGTTTGTCCTTGGTGCCATCGAACCCGTGCTCTAGTCGGACCCGGAATCCTTGAGCACCCCGAGTTGTGCGGTGGGCTGGCAACGGCCCCGAGAGCACGTTTGTTAGATTTCCTCAACGGGGGTTCCACGCCGGCGGCGGCTGAGGAGGGGATCATGGAAGTTCTGCATGCACATTGTGCCGGTCTGGATGTTCACAAAGACACGGTGGTTGCCTGTGTTCGTCACATGGTGGGCGGCACGGTCAAGAGAGAAGTCAAATCCTTCCAGACAACGACCAAGGAGCCGATGGCGTTGTCGGAATGGCTGTCGGTCGAGGGGTGCACGCGTGTGGCGATGGAGGCGACCGGGATTTACTGGAAGCCGGTGTGGCACATTCTGGCGGATGGCGAGTTCGAGTTGGTGCTGGCCAACGCCGCCCACGTCAAGAACGTGCCGGGTCGCAAGACCGACGTGAACGATGCCACCTGGTTGGCCGACCTGATGGCGCACGGGCTGATCCGCGGCAGTTTCGTGCCCGATGAGCCAACCCAGGACATGCGCGATTTCCTGCGCACCCGCAAACAATTCGTACGCCAGCGCAGCAGCTCGATCCAGCGCATCCAGAAGACCCTGGAGGACGCCAACATCAAACTCGATTCGGTCATCTCCGACATCATCGGCCTATCCGGCCGGGCGATGATCGAGGCGTTGATCGCAGGCCAGAGCGAGCCCGACAAGCTCGCAGCCCTCGCCCATCGACGGATCAAGGCGTCGCCGGCCGAACTGGAGGCGGCGTTGCGCGGCCGGGTGACCGACCATCACCGCTTCATGTTGCGCCTGCATCTTCAGCAGATCGATGCTCTCAACGCCGCCATCGCCGAGATCGATCGCCAGGTCGAGGCCAACCTCGAGCCCTTTCGTACCGCCACGACCCTGTTGATCACCATCCCCGGTGTCAGTGAGCTGATGGCCCGCACCATCGGCGCCGAGATCGGCACCGATATGAGCCGCTTCCCGACCCATGGTCATCTCATCTCGTGGGCCGGCTTGTGTCCGCGCAATGACCAGAGCGCCGGCAAGCGGCGATCCAATCGTATGCGCAAGGGCGCTCCATGGCTCAAGACCGCCCTCGTTCAAGCCGCCTGGGCCGCCGTTCGCACCAAAGGCTGTTATCTCCAGGCCCAGTTCCAACGCCTGCGCGCCCGGCGCGGCGCCAAAAAAGCCATTGGCGCCGTCGCCGCCTCGATCCTCACCGCCGCCTATCACATGCTCAAGCAAGGCACCTTCTACAACGAACTCGGCGCCGACTTCTTCGACCGCAGCGCAAAAAACTCTCACGCAAAGCGCCTTCTCGCCAGACTTCAAAACCTCGGATACGACGTCCAACTCACTCCTATCAACGCATGACCCAAGTCGATGTTTCTTGTTAGTGTCTCTATCGGTTCGTCTGGCGGCGCGCTGAGATGAGCGGCCGGCGGCGCTCGGTCTCGTTTCGCGTCACGCTTCTGGCGCTCATGGCGCTGATCGTGCTGCCGCTGGCCGGCGCCTTGCTGTGGCTGGGTTGGCGCGCCGTCGACCAGTTGGAAGAACGCAGCATCCGACATCGCATGGCTGCGCTCGACACCGCGGTCGAGGGCTTCCTGACGTCGGGGCTGCGTGTCGTCGTGGCGGTCGGCAGCACGCTGGCCGAGACCCGCGCGTTCGCCCCCGACACGACCATTGGCGATGACGAGCGGCTGCGTCAGTTCTCGGCGGTCATCGAACGCTATCCCGCCATCGCGGCCGTCTATGTCGGCTACGACGACGGCCGCTTTCTGTATGTCGGCCGGACCGACCTTCTGTCGATCGCCGAGCGTCGGCAGCTCGATGCGCCGGATGCGCCGTCGCTCACCGTCCGCACCATTTCGGGACAGGGCGCGGCGCGGCACGAGACCTGGTGGTTCGAATTGGAGAATGGCGCTCGCACGCCGGCCCACGAGCGCCCCGTCGAGTACGATCCGCGGACCCGCCCCTGGTACGTCGACGCGCTGCAGGCCAAGGCGCCGGCGCTGACCGAGCCCTATGCCTTTGCCGAAGCCGATGTCGTCGGCATTTCGGCGGGTGTGCCGTTGCGGCAGGGCGGCGTCATTGGCTTCGATTTCACGCTCAACACCCTGTCGCGTTTGATCGGTGATTACCGCTTTACGCCCAACTCCATCATCATGGGCGCGAGCGAGACGGGTATCGTGTTCATGGAATCCGAAGCCTGTCGCACCGCCCGTGCCGAATGCTTGCCGGGTGAAGACGAGGTGCGGGCCGCCATGCGCACGGCCATCGTTCAGGCCGCCGACGGCGGCGGACGGATAGAGCGCGACGTCATGTTGGCCGGCCGCGACTACCGATTGCTCGTGCATCGCATGCCGCTGGCTCTCGGCCGACACTACGTGGTCGCCGCCGCCGTGCCGTTGGACGAGCTGTCGGCCGATTCGCAGACCCTGCTGCGGCGGGCGGCGATGGCCGCGGCCACGGCGGTGGTGCTGGCCATTGTCGGAACCTTGCTCGCCTCGCTGATCCTCTCGCGTTCGCTGTCGCGCATCGCCGTCAAGACCGAGAGCATCCGCAACCTCGACTTCTCGGACCGCACGCCGGTCGACAGCCGTATCACCGAGATCGTCCGGCTGTCCGACTCGATCGAGCGCATGCGCGAGGGGTTGGAGGTGTTCGGCCGCTACGTCTCGCGCAATCTTGTGCATCAGATCATGCGCTCGCCCGAAGCGGCCGGCGTCGGCGGGGCGCGTCGCGAGATCACCGTGATGTTCACTGACATCGAGGGCTTTTCGCTGCTGAGCGAGGCCATGGACCCCGAGCTGCTGACCAGCCGGCTATCGCGCTACTTCGATGTGTTGGGCTCGGCGATCCTCGCCAATCACGGCACCATCGACAAGTACATCGGCGACAGCATCATGGCCTTCTGGAACGCGCCCGAACCGGATCCCGACCATATCGTCCATGCCTGCCGCGCGGCGCTGCAGGCCGCCGTCGCCGGCGACGCGTTGTCGGAGAAGTGGCGGCAGCGCGGGCGGCCGGGCTTTCGCACGCGTTTCGGCCTGCACACCGGGCCGGCGGTGGTCGGCAATGTCGGCGCGCGCGAGCGCATCAACTACACGTTGGTCGGCGCGGTGGCCAACCAGGCGTCGCGGCTGGAGGCCTTGAACAAAGTCTACGGCACCGAGATTCTGGCGAGCGACGAGGTCGAGACGGCGACGAAAGACCGCTTCGTCTGGCGGCGGGTCGACCGCATCGTTGCCGCCGGCACGACCGAAGAGCACGACATCTACGAGCCATTGGACGAGCGCGACTCGGCGGATCGGCACCGGGCTTTTCTCCTTCGTTGGGAAGAAGCCAGTGGTGCCTACCGCGACGGCCGCTTCGCCGAAGCAGTCACCTCTTTCCAGACAGCCGAAACGCTGCGGCCTGGCGATGGGCCGTGCAAGCTGTTCGCGGCACGCTGCGAGACGTTCCTGCGCGAGGGCACACCGGCCGACTGGGACGGTACGTGGCGCTTCGACAGCAAGTAGAAATTTGGAAAGCGCCGCTTTCGCCTTTCAACAGGACACGGCCACACCGCCGACGTTCAGCCGCGCGCCAAGGTCCGGACATGCGTGGCGACCGATTCGGCCAGCGCATCGAGATCGTAGCCGCCTTCCAGGACGGAGATCAGGCGGCCGGCGGCGTGGCGATCGGCGATCGCGAGGAATTCCCGGGTGAGCCAGACGAAGTCCTCGGTCTCGACCTCGAGTTGCGCCAAGGGATCGGCGGCGTGAGCGTCGAAACCGGCCGAGACGATCAGCAGATCGGGCCGGAAATCGTCGAGCGCCGGCAGGATGCGATCGCGCCAGGCGGCGCGGAACGTGGCGCCATCGGTGCCGGCCGGCAGCGGCGCGTTCACGACATTGCCAGCCACGCCGCGTTCGCGCGCCGAGCCGGTGCCGGGATAGAGCGGATACTGGTGCGTCGAGGCGTAGAACAGCGAGGCGTCGGGCTCGACCACGGCTTGCGTGCCCTGGCCGTGATGGACGTCGAAATCGAGGATGGCGACGCGGCTTGCACCGTGCTGAGCCTGGGCGTGGCGGGCCGCTACCGCGACATTGTTCAGCAGGCAGAAGCCGCCGGGGATCGCCGGCGATGCGTGGTGACCGGGCGGGCGAACCGCGGCGAAGGCGGTTTGGGCCCGGCCCTGCATCACCGCGTCGACGGCGACCACCGCGGCGCCGGCGGCACGCACGACGGCCTCGGCGCTGCCCTGGCTCATCACCGTGTCGCCGTCGATCTGGACGCGCTGGCCGGGCCCCGGCCGCACGCCCAGGATCGCCTCGACATAGTCCTGCGGATGAACCCGCGTCAGCGCCGCCATCGACGCCTCGGGGGCCGGCACGCGCGCCAGGTCGGCGAAGGCCGAGTCGTCGAGCGCCGCCAGCACAGCGCGCAAGCGGTCGGGCCGCTCGGGATGGTGCGGTCCGGTGTCGTGCTCCAGGAACGCGGGATGGCTGACCAGCAGAGTTGTCATGTTCGTTTCCCCCGTCGTCCGGCAGCCGATGACCGGCGGTCGACATTGTACGCCGAGCGGCTCGCGAACCGATAGGCATCGCAGCGTTGCCTTGAGCCGGCCTGCCCGGCGACGGTAAGATGAGCTTTGGCTGGTGGAGGCGTCGTTTCATGGTTCGTACAGTTGCGGCTGCGCTGCTATCGCTCCTCGCCAGCGGCGCGGCGGCTCAGCAGACCAGCTTCCTGCTGATCAACGGCACGCCCTATCCGATCAGCCAGCTGACGGTGTCGGAGAGCTACATCAACCAGTGGACGCCCAATGTGCTGCACGCACCGCCGATCAAGGCCGGCGAGCGCCGGCAGGTGAACTTCAATGCGCCGGTCACCTACTGCCAGGCCGATTTCCAGGTCGGTTTCGCCGACGGCGGGCCGCTTGCGTTTTGGCGCAATCTCAACATATGTACGCTGTCCAAGATCAAGCTGGTCTATGACCGCACGACCGGCATGGCGACTGCGAGCTACGATGAGTGACGGCTGAACGATGGCGAACGATAGCGGCCTGATCCAGCTCAACGAGGCGTCGGCAGCGGCGGTCGGGCCGGCCTTCGCCTTCGACAACAGCTATGCCCGGCTGCCCGAGCGCTTTTACGCCCGTCTCGATCCGACGCCGGTCGCCGCGCCTCGGCTGATCAAGATCAACACGGCGTTGGCCGAAGCGCTCGGCCTCGATGCCGCGGCGCTGGCGAGCCCGCAAGGCGTCGAGATCCTGGCCGGCAACCGCATTGCCGGCGGCTCGCAGCCGATCGCGCTCGCCTATGCCGGCCATCAGTTCGGCAATTTCGTGCCGCAACTGGGCGATGGCCGGGCCATCCTGCTGGGCGAGGTCGTCGACCGGCAGGGCGTGCGGCGCGACATCCAGCTCAAAGGCTCGGGTCCCACGCCCTTCTCGCGGCGCGGCGACGGCCGGGCCGCTATCGGCCCGGTGCTGCGCGAATACATCGTGAGCGAGGCGATGACGGCGTTGGGCATTCCGACGACCCGCTCGCTTGCCGCCGTCGCCACCGGCGAGCCGGTCTATCGCGAGACGACGCTGCCCGGCGCGGTGCTGGCGCGCGTCGCATCGAGCCACATCCGGGTCGGGACGTTCCAGTTTTTCGCCGTGCGCGGCGATCGCGAGGGCCTGCGCCTGCTCGCCGATCACGTCATCGACCGTCACTATCCCAATGCGCGTGACGCCGCCGAGCCCTACCGCGCGCTGTTCGACCGCGTGATCGTCCGCCAGGCCGAGCTGGTCGCCAAGTGGATGCTGGTCGGCTTCATCCATGGCGTGATGAACACCGACAATTGCTCGATCGCCGGCGAGACCATCGACTATGGTCCGTGCGCCTTCATGGATGCCTACAAGCCCGACACGGTGTTCAGCTCGATCGACCATGGCGGCCGTTACGCCTATGCCAACCAGCCGCGTATCTGCCACTGGAACCTCGCCCGGTTCGGCGAGACCTTGTTGCCGCTGCTGGCTGACGACACCGACCAAGCCGTGGCCATCGCCAATGAATCGCTGGCCGCCTTCCAGGATCACTATGGCCGCGCCTTGATGGCCGGCATGCGCCGCAAGCTCGGCCTTTTCGACGAGGAGGAGGGCGACGCAGCGCTCGCCCAGGGGCTGCTCGACGCCATGGCGGAGGCTGGCGCCGACTTCACCAAGACGTTCCGCGGGCTCGATCCGGAGAGCGACGACAAGGTCGAACCCATGTTCGCCGATGTCGCGAAGTACGGCGCGTGGGCGGTCGCTTGGCGCCAACGTCTGGCGCGCAAGCCGCGGGATGCCGCCACTCGGCGTGCGGCGATGCAGGCGGTCAACCCCGCCTATATTCCGCGCAACCACAAAGTGGAGGCAGCACTCGCCGCCGCCATCGAGCACGAGAACCTGGCGCCGTTCGAGGAACTGCTCGCGGTGTTGGCGCGCCCCTACGAGGAACGCGCCTCACTTGCCGACTATGCCGAGCCGGCGCCGCCCGCCCATGCGGTCTATCGCACCTTCTGTGGGACCTGACGCGCGGCCGGCGCGCGAGACCGCGGCGGACACGGTGTAGATGTTTGCCGGCATCGCGCTCGTTGCCGTCGCGATCGAGGCGTTGGTCGGCTATCCCGCCGCCCTGTACCGCGCGATCGGCCATCCCGTGACGTGGATCGGCCGGTTGATCGCGTGGTGCGACCGGAGCTGGAACAAGGACGCTCGATCGGCCGGCGCGAAACGGGCCTTCGGCGTCGCGGCGCTCTTGCTCCTGCTGGCCGTCACGATCGTGGCCGGCCTGCTCGTCGGAGGCCTCCTCGACCGGCTCATGCCTGGTCTCGCCGCCTTGCTGCTGGGCGGTGTGCTGGCCAGCAGCCTGCTGGCTCAGCGCAGCCTCGATAGCCATGTGCTCGACGTGGCAAAGGCGCTGGAGACGGGCGGCGTTGCGGCCGGCCGCTCGGCGGTCGCCCACATTGTCGGCCGCGACGTGCGCGACCTCGACGAAGCCGCGATCTCTCGGGCTGCGATCGAAAGCCTTGCGGAGAACTTCTCCGATGGCGTCGTGGCGCCGCTCTTCTGGATGGTCGTCGCGGGCCTGCCCGGTGTGCTGGCCTACAAGGCGATCAACACCGCCGACAGCATGATCGGCCATCGGACCGAGCGGCATCGGTCGTTCGGCTGGGCGGCGGCGCGTTGCGATGATCTGGTCAACCTGCCGGCGTCGCGGCTGGCGGCGCTGTGGCTGGTGCTGGCCGCCGCGCTGCTCGGCCGCGCGGCCGGCGATGCGATGGCGACCGTGCGGCGCGACGCCCGGCATCATCGCTCGCCGAACGCCGGTTGGC
>VGCQ01000247.1 GCA_016870055.1 Alphaproteobacteria bacterium
TGGGCGGCGTCTCGACGAGCGACGCTTTCGCGCCAACATCGTCATCGAAAGTACGGTTGGTGGCGACGCGGGCCGCGAGACGAATTGGGTCGGCGGCATTCTCACGCTCGGCGACCGGCCGCACGCCGCTAGCCTGCGAGCCCACATGCCCATAGATCGCTGCATGATGATCACCATCGATCCGGACAGCGGTGCACGCGATCCCACGATCCTGCGGTGCGTCGTCGACGACTTCGCCAACGAGATCGGCGTCTGCTGCTCGACCGAGGTTGCCGGACCGGTCGCGGTAGGCCATGTCGTCAAGCTGATGCGGTCCTGACCGGGGCCCCTGCCCGCCGCCGCGACCCGTCGATCAGTAGGGCTCCTTCAGGAATCGATCGACCAACCGATCGGCGCGGCTGCGATCGGTGAAGGTGAGATGGCGCGAGAGGTTGCGCTGCGACGACCCGAGATAGAACCGTTCGTACTGCTCGTTGCGGCCGGCGAGCGCACTGCCGGCGAAGTCCCAAGCCAGGCGGAAGATACGGACGCGCTCCTCGGCGGACATGCCTTTGGCGCCGGGAAGGTACCGGTCGATCAAAGATCGCAAATCCTGGTCGGCCATCTGCGCGGCGGTCGGCGTTGCGAAGAGATTGTGCGAGCCGATCAGGCGCAGGATCTCGGTCACTCGCGGGAACCACAGGGGCAGCATGCCGCGCAGCGCATGGAGCGGCGGTCCGGCCGGCGTCCACAGGCCGCTCGGCCATTCGCGGGCTTCCGCTTCGGCTGCAGCCACGGTCGCCCGCGTGAGCTCGGCATAGGCCCAGATCTCGCCAATCATGCGCATGGTTTCGGGATCGGCGGCGTTGATCGCGCCCGCCATGCGCAGCGCCAACCCCCAGGCAAAGTCGAGCTTCACCGAAGCGCGGATCATGGTCTGTTGCTGAATGTTGGCCGGCCAGCTCGTGGTCATCACCGAGTTGTAAGACGCGAGATTGCAATCGATGAACAGCCGATCGCGCGGCACTTCGACGTCGTCGAAAATCACGAACGCATCCTGCTCGTCGAAACGGGCCGACAGCGGATGATCGAACAGGTTGGGCGACGACGACACGCTGTCGCGGCACAAGAACTTCAAGCCCGGCGCGCCCATGGGGATGCAAAAAGACAGCGCGTAGTCGTCGGCGCCCGTGGGCAGCGGCGCCGCCGGATAGACGGCCAACTCGTCGGCGAAAGGCGCCAGCGTCGCGAGCACGCGCGCGCCACGCACGACGATGCCGTGCGCAGTGTCGCCGACCTTGCGCAAGGCCTGCGGGTTACCCGGTCCCGGCGCATCGCCCGACGCCTTGTCGACAGTCGGCTGCACGATGGTGTGGGTGAGCGAGATGTCGTTGCGGCGCAGGAACTTCTGGTAAGCGACCAGCCGTTCAGCGCCGGCCTCGTTGCCGTGCGCGCCCCATTCGTCGGGCCGCCCGGCGAAGCCCGCGTAGGTCACGTTCATGTAGTCGGGCGTGCGGCCCATCAGGCCGACCGAATACTCGGCGACCTCTCGCAACGCCCGGCCGCGGCGCACCAGATCGTCGCGCGATCGGGGGATCATGTGGCTTACGGCAATCGGCTCGGCAGTCTCGGGATCAGGCATCAAGCAGGTCGTAGCGTGGGCATGCTGGAGGTCAAAAACCTGGGCCAGCGCCTGCGCCGCTCCGCGCAGCTTGGGATGGTCGACGACGTCAATGACGCGCTCGCCGTCGACCCAGATCTCGCGCGGGCCGCGAAGGCCGCGTAGGAACTCTTTGCCCGTGCGTGCCGGCATTGACTTCGCCTCTCGTCCGCCGCGACCGTCAGCCAACCGGCATGGTCTCGGCAAGCGGCGGCAGTTTCACCACCCTCGCGTACCAGGCTTCGAGCTTGGGATGGCCGGGGCGCCACGGTTCGTTGGCGAAGCGAAAATCGAGATAGCCCAGTGCGCAGCCGATGGTGATCTCGCCGATCGTCTTCAGGTCGCCCAGGCTGCCGGCGTCCTTTTCCAGCAAGGCAAGCGCCCGCTTCACCTTGCCTTGCTGCAGCTCGATGTAGGCCTTGCGTCCGTCATCCTGGGGCAACGCGATCTCGCGGCGACGCGGCTGGCTGGCGTCCATGATGCCGTCACCCAGTGCCTGCTGGCAGATCGCCTTCCAGCGCGCCGGGCCAGCAGCCGGAAACAGCTTGGGGGCGCTGCCGACGCTATCGAGATACTCGCAGATCACCGGGCTGTCGTAGAGCTTCATGTCGTCGCCGGTGATCAGAGTCGGCACCTTGGACAGGGGGTTCAACTCGAGCAGGGCGGGGTCGGTGGTTCCGACCTTCCAGCGCTCGATCTTGCCGTCGATGCCCCGCGCGATGGCGCAGGCATTGACCTTGCGGACATAGGGACTAGCGGCGGAATAGGCGAGCTTCATCGCATCCTCTCTTGAGATTCGTCGGCTGGACGCACAGGTTATCGCGCATGCCAGGAGCAGCGCCATGAATTTCCAGACCGAGAAGCTCGGCAGTCACATGGCCGCCGCGGTCGCCGGGCTCGACCTCAATCGACTGCCCGATGTCGGAACCCAAGCGACCTTGGTCGATGCCCTGCACGACAACTTGGTGCTCTGCATTCGCGGCCAGATTCTGCGGCCGACCGCATTCCGCGACGCGATGGCCATGTTCGGCACGCCACTCGAGCGCTTGCAGCTCGAGCGCACACCCGAATGCGCCGAGGTCAACATCGTCTCGAGTGAAGATCGCGACACGTTGGGCGACGGCCGCAGGATCGTGAACGGCGCCGACTGGCACACCGACGACAGCTTCATGCGCGTGCCTTGCTCGCTCACCATGCTGTACGGCGTGATCGTGCCGTCGCGCGGCGGCGACACGCAGTTCATCAACATGTATGCCGCCTATGACGATCTGCCTGCTGACACACAGCGGCGCATCGATTCGCTGGCAGTGATCCACAAATACCGTTCGAGCCGCAAGCTCACCCGCATTACGACTCGACCCTCAGAGGAGATGGCAGCGATGCCCGAGGCCACGCATCCCCTGGTGCGCACCCATCCAGCGACCGGCCGCAAAGCGCTCTACCTGAACCCCAACCGGATGGAGTGCATCGTCGGCCTGGAGCGGACCGACAGCGACCGGCTGCTCGATCAGTTGATCGCCCATTCGACGCAGATCAAGTACCAGTACCGCCATGTCTGGCAGCAAGGCGACGTCGTGATCTGGGACAACCGCTGCACCATGCACAAGGCCAACGCCGACTACCCCGAAGGCGAGCGCCGGTTGATGCACCGAGTCGTCGTGGCGGCTCCCGCCGTGGCTTGAAACGGGCGCGTCGGCCGCGCTTCCATTTCCTCACCGTGCCGGCGCGTTGTCGCTCGGTAGTCGGGAGTTGCTCTATCGATAGCTGGCCCGATCCGTGACGTAGCCCCAAGCAAGGTCCTGTTGCAACGCCGTCAGATCGCGTTGGCTGGGATCGCCATGTCCACCGCCGCCCGGCGTACCAAGCGAGACGGTGTCGCCCCTATGGATGACATACTGCCGCTTGGGGTCGGTCTTCTCGCCGTTGATGCGCAGTTCGCCTGGTGCGCCGTCCTTGCCGCCTTCGATGCCGAAGGCCGGGAACAGCGTGCGCTCGGCCAGAAACGACACGGCGATCGGCGTCTCGCTCCTGCTTTCGATCAGAATCTCCTGGCCGAGGCCGCCGCGATGACGGCCGGGCCCACCGGAGTTGGGGCGCAAGCGCTTGTGGTGGAAGCGCAGCGGCGCGATGTGTTCGCTGATCTCGATCGAGGTCGAGCTGACGTTGGAGGGCCAGCTGAGGCAGGTGACACCGTCGCGCCGCGTATTGCCACCCATGCCGCCATTGTAGAAGAACATGTTGGCATAGGGTTTGCCGCCGCCCTTGCCGTCGTCGCGAACGCCTGACTGGTTCATGCCCCACATCGGCGAACCGCAGGCCGCCATCACGCGCTCGGGCACGACCTGGCCCAAGCAACCGAACACCAGCATCGGCACGTAGTGGCCGATCAGCATGCGCGAGCCGCCCGGCGCGGGAAACTGCGGATTGACGATGCAGCCCTCCGGCGCCTTGAGCGTGATCGGCCGCCAAGCGCCCTCGTTGTTGGGCAGGTTGGGGCTGGTGCAGACTTTGACTCCGTACATCGCCATGGCGTTGGTGTAGCAAAGCGCGCAGTTGATGGCGCGATCGACCTGCCAGTCCGTGCCGGCAAAGTCGATCTCGATCGCGTCGCCCTTGACCGTGAGCGCCATCTTCAGGGTGATGGGCTTGTCCAACAGGCCGTCGGTTTTGAGCTCGCTGTGATAGGTGCCATCGGGCAGCTCGCGGATCGCGGCACGCATCGCCGACTCGCAGCGGCCTTGGATCTCCCGGGCGAGGTCGCGCAGGTCGGCAAGGCCATAGCTCTCCATCAAGCCGCGCAGGCGATCCTCCATCAAATCGAGAGCGACGACCTGCGCCCACAGATCGCCCATTGTCTGATCGGGCGTGCGCACGTTCTTGCGGATGATGGCAACCAGCGTCTCGTCGGTCTTGCCGGCGGCGATCATCTTCATCGGGGGGATCTGAAGGCCCTCCTCGAAGACCTCGCGCGGCTCGGGGCTCCTGATCTTGCCGCCAATGTCGGGCGCATGCGCGGTGGTGGCGCTGAATGCGACCAGCCGGCCATCGCGGAAGATCGGCTTGGCGAGCGTGATGTCAGGCAAGTGACCGGTGCCGAGCCAGATGTCGTTGGTGATCAGCACGTCGCCCGGCGCGAGCTTGTCCGGCGGGAAGAATCGCAAGAAGTGCTTCACCGTCTCGGGCAGGGTGCCAATGAAGCTCGGGATGCTCTCGGAGGCCTGGACCAACGACTGGCCTGCGGCGTCGGTGATGACGCAGGAGAAATCGTAGCTTTCCCGGACCAGCGTGGAGAAGCTCGTCCGCACCATGGCAGCAGCGGCCTCGTCGACCATGGAGATCAGCCGCCGCCACAGCAGCTCGAGTTCGATGGGGTCGAAGGTGCGCACGATCAGTCGGCCTCCGCCAGGATGGAACCGTCGGCCAGCAAGCGCGCCTTGGCGCCGGGCCCGACGATGAACGTGCTTTCGTCCTCTTCGAACACCGCGGGGCCGTCGATCGCCACGCCGGCCTCGAGAGCGTAGCGGTCCCATACCTGCGTCGGCAGGGCTTTGCCCGCGTCGGGGAAGAAGACCGGCCGCGTGCCCTTGAGTGCCGCCGTCGACGGATGGCGCGGCAGCTCGAGCGCACCGCCGCTGCCCGGCATCGGCGCGCTGGCCGACAGCCGCAGGGCGACGAACTGGACGGCGGCGCCCGGCGGCGTGCGGGCGAACAGCGCCTTGTAAGCCGCCTCGAACGCGGCTTTCACGCCAGCCTCGGTCAACACTTCGGGCAATGCCACGGTGATCTCGCTGCCCTGGCCGATGTAGCGCATGTCGGCAAGACGCCGCACGGCACGGCCGGCAATCTCGGCGCCGGTCAGCCGCAACACGTCCAGCGACTCCTTCTCGAGCTCGGTGAAGACGCGCGTCGCTGCTGCGAAATCGGCGCCGGTCAGCACTACGTTGAAGCTCGCCACACGATCGACGCGCGCCGGCGCCATCAGCATGCCGATGGTGCTGCCGGCGCCGGCGCCTGGTGGACAGACCACGCGCTTGACGCCGAGCTTGCGGGCGACGTGCCAAGCATGCACTGGACCGGCCCCACCGGTCGCCAGCAGCGCATACTCGGCCGGGATGCGGCCGCGCTCGGCGATCGCCACGCGGGCGGCACCTGCCATGTTCTCGTTGACGACGTCGTGTACACCAAAGGCGGCCCGTGCCGGCTCGACGCCGAGCGCACCGGAAAGACGATCGAACGCACGGTCGGTCGCCGTGCGGTCGATGCGCATGGCGCCGCCCAGGAAGAAGTCGGCGTTGAGGTAGCCCAGCGTCAGGTCGGCGTCGGTTACGGTGGCCTCGGCGCCGCCGCGGCCGTAGCAGGCAGGTCCGGGTTGGGCACCGCTGCTCTCGGGTCCGACATTGAGCGTGCCGAGGTCGGACTTGTGCGCGATCGAGCCGCCACCCGCACCGATCTCGATCAGCTCGACGGTGGCGATCTGGATGGGCAGGCCCGAGCCACGTAGGAAACGCTTCTCGCGCGCCGCCTCGAAGCCGTAGGCGACCAGCGGCTCGCCGTCATCGACCAAGGCGAGCTTCGCGGTCGTACCACCCATGTCGAACGCAAGCACGCGCTCGAGGCCGGCATTGCGACCGAACCAAGCGCCGGCCAGCGCCCCGGCCGCAGGGCCGCTTTCCAACAACTGCACCGGCGCGCGCTTGGCCTCGCTGACGTGGGTCAGGCCGCCGTTGGAGAGCATGAGAAAGAGCCCGCCGGCGATGCCCTCAGCACGCAGCGCGTGCTCCAGCCGCTCGAGATAGGTCTCAGCCAGTGGCCGCACATAGGCGTTGGCCGCGGTCGTGCTGGCACGCAGGTACTCGCGAATCTCCGGTGCGATGTCTGAGGACAAGGAGATCGACAGATTCTGGAAGCGCTCGGCGATCGCCGTTCCGACCGCGCGCTCGTGGGCCGGGTTGGCGTAGGCGTGCAGGAAACAAACGGCGAGGCTTTCGACGCCCTGCTTCACCAGATCGGCGACCTCGGCCAGGGCGGCATCGACGTCCAGTGCAATCTCTACGGCGCCGTCGGGCGCCAGGCGCTCCCTGGCCTCGCGCCGCCACGGCCGCGGGACCAGCGGCTTGGGCATCTCGGTGAAGAGATCATACAGTTCGTATTTGCGTTCGCGGCCGATCTCCAGCACGTCGCGGAAGCCCGCCGTGGTTAGCAGCCCAGTTTTGGCGCCCTTGCGCTCGATCAGGGCGTTGGTGAAAAGCGTCGTCGCATGAACGACGCGGCCGACTTGCTCGGGTCGTGCCCTGGCCTTCTCGAGTACGCGGCGTGTCCCTTCGATGGCGCCGCGCGCCGGATCGTCGGGCGTGGTGCTCTCCTTCCAGATGACGGCGCGACCGTCTCGCGGATCGTGGATGACGAGGTCGGTGAAAGTACCCCCGATGTCGATACCGAGGGAAAGCGGCGCTGTGCTCATTCGGCTTTGATATTGCCCTGCTTCACGACCTTCGCCCAGCGTTCGCGATCCCGCTTGATGTAGGCGGCAAAATCGTCAGGCCCTTGGCCGAGCGCGACGAGGCCTTGCCGGTCGAGCGCCTCTTTGTTCGCCGCGTCACCGATCGCGGCGATGAACAACCGAGCAAGTGCAGCCTTGATGTCTCCCGGCAAGGCTGCGGGCCCCACCAGACCGAACCAGTTGTTGATGTCGAGGGCCGGAACGTCCTTGGTGAGCAGTGGAAGTTCAGGCGCCAAGACCGACGGCCTCGACGAAGCAAGCGCCAGTACACGCACCTTGCCG
>VGCQ01000248.1 GCA_016870055.1 Alphaproteobacteria bacterium
TCCGGTTGATGGTGTCGTTCAGCCGCGCGACGATCGCCGCCGGCGTGCCCTTCGGCGCCACCAGGATGTTCGAGGTGTAGCCCATGAAGTCGGCGAAGCCGGTCTGCTCGGCGACCGACGGCAGGTCGGGCAGGGCGGCGATGCGACCGGTGCCGGCCGCCAGCGCCTTGAGCCTGCCCGCCTTGACCAGGCCGAGCGCTCCGGTCGCGCTTGCCAGCGCGATGTCGACGTCGCCTGAAGCCACCGCGGCGACCGCCGGGCTGTCGCCGGTGAAAGGGACGTGGAACAGCTTGATGTCGGCCAGCAACGCCAGATGCTCGATCATGAGCTGCTGCGGGCCGGCGACGTTCGCCGAGCTGTAGGTGATCTTGCCGGGATTGGCGCGGGCGTAGGCGATCAAGGCCGTCACGTCGGTCGCCGGAAAGCCCGGCCTTGCCACCAGGACGAAGTCGACCGTGCTCAGCCCGGCGACGACTTCGAGGCTGCGCGCCGGATCGTAGGGCAACTTGGCGTCGATCGACGGCAGGATGGCGAGCGGCCCGACGCCGCCTACGCCCAGCGTGTAGCCGTCGGGTTGCGCCTTGGCGACCTGCTCGATGCCGATCGCGCCGGCGGCACCGGGCTTGTTGTCGACGATCACCGATTGCCCGAGGATGGTCGTGAGATCGTTGGCGAACAGCCGTGCCGTCAGGTCGGTCGAGGCCCCGGGCGGGAACGGCACGATCAGGCGCACGACGCGATCGGGCCAGGCCTGCGACAGGGCCGGCCGGCCGAGCAGGGCGAGCGCCGGCAGAAGGCCCAACGCAATGCGTCGTCGGACGGTCATGCGCTCCTCCCATGCGAGACCACCGCGCCGGCTTGCGCCAGCGGCACCGGCGCGTCGTCGAGCAGCAGGGCTTCGGCCTCGTCCTCCCAAGCGGCGGCTTCGGGGGCGGCCAGCGGCGATGGCGGATCGAGGCGATGCTCGACGACGAAGCGCGACATCAGGAGCCGACGGGCATCGCCGGTGCGGCCGATGCGGCAGCCTTCCCAGGCGAGCAGCACGGCCGACAGCGCGTGGTAGAGCCGGCTGGTGGCGAGCCCACTGTACTTCTCGAGCCCGGGTTGCTTGGCCACCTGCTCGGCGTAGTCGATGCTGCGGTCGGCGAGGCCGCGAAGGCGGTCGCGGTAGACGGCCGGCAGGCCGTCGGCCTCGGCGAGCAGCCGATGGAGCTCGGCGCGCAGCGCACGCTGGGCGCCCTCGCGGCCGATGGCGCGCCGCACCGTGTCGATGGCGTTGATGACGCTGGTGCCTTCCCACAGCACCGGAATGAAGGAATAGCGCAACAGCCGCGAATTCACCCAATCCTCGATCACGCCGTTGCCGCCCCTGATCTCGATCGCTTTGCCGGTCGCCGCCACATTGTCGCGGTTGGAGCGCATCTTGATGACGGGCGTGATGATGCGCAGCAGCTCGGCGGCGCTGTTGGAGCCCTGCTCGGCCCGCCGCAGCACGTCGCCGCCGTAGCACGAGGTCGACAGCGCCTGCTCGGCGGGGATCAGCACTTGCAGGAGCTGGCGCCGCATCAACGGCTGGCTGATCGCCGGCTTGCCGAACAGCGTGCGCGATCGCGCGAAGGCCAGCGACTCGTGCAGGGCGCGGCGCATGGTGGCTGCGGCGCGCATGCCGTGGGAGAGCCGCGACATGTTCACCTGGTCGAGCAGGATCTTGACGCCGCGGCGGCGCTCGCCCAGCATGTAGGCGACGGCGCCGTCATAGGCGATTTCGCCGCTCGCCAGCGACTTGCTGCCCATCTTGTCCTTGAGCCGCACGATCCGGTAGGCGTTGCGCGTTCCGTCGTCGAGATCGCGCGGCACGACGAACGCGGTGAGGCCCGCGGTGCCCGGCGGATCGCCGTCGATGCGCGCCAGCAGCACGGCGACGCCGCAATCGGCGTTGGAGCAGAACCACTTCTCGCCATGCAGCCGGAAGCGGTCGCCGTCGGGCACGGCGAGAAGCTCGTTGGCGCCGACGTCGGAGCCGCCCGCCTTCTCGGTCATGAACTGCGCACCCTGCAACAGCTCGGCGGGATCGAGCGAGATCATGCGCTTGCCGTACTTCTCGCGCAGCTCGGGCGAGCCGTAGCGCAGCACCAGCATGGCGGCGAGCTCGGTGACGGCGAGCGGACACATCAGGCCGAACTCGGCCTGCGAGAAGAGATAGTGCAGGGCGAACTTGACCGGCGGCGACACGCCGGTCGGCCAGCCGAGGATCGGCCGGTGCGGGGCGGCGTGCAGCCCGAACTCGAAGAAGCCCACCTTCTCCATCTTGCATTAGGCGGGATGGTGCTCGATCCACTGCACGTCGCGGCCGAAGCGGTCGCGGTTGTGCAGCACCGGCGGATGCTTGTCGGCGAGGTCGGCCCAGCGGTCGAGATCGCCGCCGGCCAGCGCGCCCAGCCGATCGAGGTGCGGCCAGAAATGCGCCCGCTCCTGCGGCGTCAGGTAGAGGTCGAGCAAGTCGCGGAAGCCGGGATCGGCGCGGAACAGGTTGATGTCGCGGCTGTCGCCGCCGACGTGATCCGAGCCGCGCGGCGGGCGGCCGGCGCGGCTTTCGGCTCGGGTCGCTGCGATCTGGCCCTGTGCATTCGTCTTCGCGTCCTCCTCCGGGCGGCACAGTCGGGCGTGGACGGCCCTGGCGACAAACGATTTAATCGCCGGTAGTTTTGACTTTTAGTAGAATCAAGTGGTCTCGATGAACACCGACCTGCCGCCATTGAACGGGCTGCGAAGCTTCGTGGAGGCCGCCCGCGAGTTGAGCTTTTCTCGCGCCGCCCGGCGCCTCGGCGTGACCGCGGGCGCGGCCAGCCGGCTGGTGCGCAAGCTCGAGGAGCATCTCGGCGTGCGGCTGCTCGAGCGGACGGCGCATGGCCTGGTCCTGACGGCCCACGGCGAGCTTTACTTCCGCGATGTCGTCGGGCCGCTCACCGCGGTGGCGGCCGCGACGCGGCGGCTTGCCGTGGCGCGCAATCCCAACCGTCTCGTCGTCGCCTGCTATCCGACCTTCGCCGCGCGCTGGCTGCTGCCGCGCTGGAGCCGCTTCTTCGATCGCCATCCCGAGATCGACGTCCAGCTCGCGACCTCGCTCGCCGACATCGACTTCGCCCGCGACGATGCGATCGACGTCGCCATCCGCCTGGGCGACGACCGCGAGCTCGGCCGGCCGTCGCCCGGCCTGGTGCGCGAGAAGCTGCTCGATGTCGAGACCACCCCGGTCGCCGCGCCGCCGGTCTTCGCCGGCTGCCGCAGCGATGCCCGGCGGATGGCGCGCCTGGCCGAGCAGGTGCTGGTGCATTCCAAGCCGCTGCCGCAGGAATGGCGCCGCTGGCTCGCGGCCTTTGTCAGAGCCAGCGGCGATGCCGCCGTGGCGCGCGCCGCCGCCGCCATCGACGCCCGGCGCGGGCCGGAGTTCGAGACCCTCAATCTCAGCTTCCAAGCGGCCGCCGAGGGTATCGGAGTCGCGGTGGGGATCGCCGCCTTCATCGGAGACGAGGTCGAGGCGGGAACCCTCGCCTTCCCCTTCGCCTTCCGCCGCCGCGGCCGGCTGAACTTCCACGTCGTGGCGAGGATCGGCGGCGCCAATGCGCGCGCCGTCGGCCACTACCGGCGCTGGCTGGCCGAGGAAGCGGGCCTCAGTCGAGCCTGACCGCGATGCCTTGCAGGTCCTTGCGCGACGCCGGGTAGCGCTTCATCACTTCGGCATCGTGGCCGGGCACCACCATTTCCAGCCGGCCGTCGGCGAGCTTCAGGAGCTTGTCGTAGCCCGCCAGCATGTCGGCCACCGAGAACACGATCGAGAACAGCTTCCGCTTCTCGATGCCCCAGTAGTAGTGGCTGGCGTCGGATGCGAGCACGAGCCAGCCGTTGCGCGTCATGATGCGCACCGACTGGATGCCCATGGTGTGGCCGCCGATCAGGTGCACCGAGATGCCGGGCTGGATCTCCTCGTCGCCGTCGTGGAACACGACGCGCTGGCCGTAGACGGCGCGCACCATGCCGACGATGTCCTCGACCTCGAAAGCATGACGGAAGGTGCCGTGACACATGTGCCGGCCGGTGGCGAACTGCATCTCCTTGTCCTGCAGATGGAAGCGCGCCTTGGGGAACTTGTCCCAGTTGCCGACGTGATCGTAGTGCAGATGGGTGATGACGACGTCTTCGATCGTCTTGGGATCGATGCCGAGATCGGCCAGGAGGTCGGCCGGGTTGCGCTTGACCTCGCGGCCGCGCTGCTTGCCGATCTGGGCGTTGAAGCCGGTGTCGATCACGATCGGCTTGCCGCCGATCGCCCGGCTGCCGGTCTCGTCGAGCGGGATCGCCACCCAGACGAAATAGTCCATCGGGAAGTCGGCATCGTGCGGGTCGGGTGTGATCTGCACTTCCCAAGCCTTGCGCGGCAGGTGGGCATATTTGACGGCATGCACCTCGTAGATGGGTGTCGAGCGCATCTTTGTTTCCATCCCTTTCGGTCGTTCGGGAAAGCGTAGCCCGCCCGGCGGCTGTCACGCTATAGTGCCGTCATGGCCCACATGGACCTCCTGGTTCGGCGAATTAGCGCCCCGGTTTGCACTGCAAACCGGGCCGTCGCTGTTCGTCCGTCCTTCCGGGAGTCCATCCATGTCCGCCGTCCTCGCGCTTAAGCGCAACGCCTCCACCGTCCGTTACTGTTTCGAAGCCGATGCCGAGCCCGGCGTGTTGCCGCGCGCGCTCGAGCTTTTGGCCAAGCGCGGCCTCGTGCCGGCCCGTGTCTTCGCCCACGCCGATGCCGATCTCCTGTCGGTCGAGATCGAAGTCGCGGGTCTCGCTCCGGAGGTCGCCGACCATGTCGGCCGTTGTCTCGGCGAGATCGTCGGCGTGCGACAGACGTTTTGAGGCTCTGGCCGGCCCTAATTCCTTGACGAAGAATACGAGCCGAAACGCAAACGAAGTGCATCTCGTTCGAATTCATCGATGAAGTTGGTATTGAAAAGGTGTTCAACCAGAGCGGAAACACCAACCTGCATCGTAGCAGCAGCGTCCTCTATGCCTTGCCGGTCCCATTGACCGGTGGCCGCGAGCCGGCGGAGCAAAGCACGAGGCATCAAGAACATCGCCGCAAAGGCGTTGGCTCTTTTCTCGACACCGGGAGAAGTCCAAGGGCCGCTGACATGGGCAATACGGCGAGCACGAACGCGATCATACAGGACGTGGCACAGCTCGTGGGCCAGCGTGAACCGCTTACCCGCCTCGGTCGAATTGTAGTCGCTTGTCTTGTTGATCAAGATTGTCGGGGTATATCCCTCGCCGGCGATTGCAACTCCGCGGATCGTGCTCGTCTTGAGTGCCTGTTCAATGCAGACGATCCCCAAACGCTCCAGCAGCGAGCGAATGTCCACGTGCGTTTCGCTGCCTGGCATCGATAGGGTATCGAGTAGCTCTTCGGCCAAATCGTATCCTTGTTCAAATGGTGCACCCAAGGGAGCACCGACATCTGTGCCGACCAGGGCCGCCAACTCACTCGGCTCAGACACGCCACTGCGTGAGGTGAGAAGTTTCGTGAGAGCCTGAACGTCGGCCTTGCCGATATCGGGGTTCACGCCCCCGAACATGAGCACGGCAGCATTCAAATGCGCGATCGCCGGAACTGACGGCAACAAGGAACTTTCACCAGCGATCTGATTGATTTCCCTGGCTTGCTTGACTCGCGAGAATAGATTTGTTGGAAGATACCACTTCTCGAGATCGCTTGCGTTTGCGCTTCTGAGTTCGGAAAGGCGCCTACCGAACTCCTCCACGGCTTCCTCGTCGCGTCGATCAAGCCCCAAAGTCATTGCGGTCCGCTGAACCCACTCCAGCGCTTGCCATAGAGGCTCCGCGAAATCCGCGACGCTCATTGTGGCGGCACCGGGTGAAAGTGCCAGGCGAAAACCACGAGGCGCGTAGGAGGGTTGCCTCGCCGTCCATGAGATTTCGACATCATCTGCAAGGCGACGAACAACGACGTCCGGGTAGAGAGCGCTCGAGTCGGCAGCGCGCAACGCATGGCGCATCCACCATGCCTGAGTCTCGCCGTAGGCCGCTTATCCTAGTTCGTCATCGGCATCAATCTGACGGCGCAATGCCAGAAAGACTGCTGTAGCTGCTGGAGCGGCGGTGTTCTCTCTCCAGGCGAACCGTTCCTCGTGCACGAGCGCTATCCAGTTCTTGGCCAGCCACTCAAACACCGGGAACAAATACCAATGTGTCGACTCGAATGGCTGTTCGTTTCGCACATGGCGGGTTAGTGGATGGTTGCCCACCGTGAGACGCATCTCTCCGGTCGACCAGCCAGCATGCTCCGGTAACCTTTCGCGAGGCTCACGATCTTTCGACCACCGCAACGCGATCTCGAAGCGCGCAGGATCACCGAAGGACACAAAATCGGTCATCGATCGTCAGTCTCTAAGGCCCAATGAATATCGTCCTTGCTGAAAGCTAGGAATTTCTTCACGTCTCGGCGGTTTGCCTTCTTTGCCTCTATCCAGCCGTGCAGAATCTTAGCCGGCACCTTTTCCCACGGGATGGGATAGCCGTGCCAAGTTCCGTCTTGCGTCGCCTTGGCCTCAAAGGCCACCCCTCGTGCGGTAGCGTACCTGCGGCCATCATTTTCATCGATCACCGCTTATTCAAATAACGAATTGGCGAGTGTCATTGGCCAATCATGCCGATACTCGTCAGTCTTGAAGCCACCATTGGGTGTCTCATGCGTCCACTCGGGGCACAAAGTCCCCTTCTGTTCGCCCGTGGGACGGTTTTTATGTTTTCGCGAACCCCGATACGCGACGATGCTCTTGGGTAACATGCCACAAGCCGTTGATGTAATACGTACTCTATCTCTAGAGTAGTGAATTTGCCAGGCACATGCAGTCGTTCCGCCTCACCAGAGTACGGCGCGCTGCTTGCCGGAGGCCGCAAGAAATTGCGGCCCCATGCTGAGCAAGCACTATTCAGAGTTGCGCTACAGTGGCGCACTCGGCGGTGCAACAAGCCGCTCGACGATCGCGTCGATGTGCACGCGGGCGCAGTCGATGCACGGGAAGCCGGCATTGTCCTCGTCGAAGATCACCGCGAGGTCGGTGCCGGCCAGCAGGATCGCCTCGACGCCGTCGCGGCGCTGCAGGTCGGCGGCGATGCGGCGCAGGCCGGCCGTGTCCTGGTCGTTGCCGCGCTGGGTGTCGAGCAGGCGCTGGTAGGTGCGACCGACGAAAGCGATCTCCTCGGGCCTGGGCTTCACGATGTCGACGCCCGTGAGCTGGCCCCACAGGCTGCCCTCCATGGTGAAGGTCGTGCCGAACAATGCCACGCGCCG
>VGCQ01000249.1 GCA_016870055.1 Alphaproteobacteria bacterium
TACCTGCACAATACGGCGATCCTCGAGACGACGATCGAAGGTGCGGGCGGCACGGTGCGGCTGATCGACTTCGCGCCGCGCTTCCGACGTTTCGGCCGTACCTTCCGTCCGCCGATGCTGCTGCGGCGCCTGGAACCGGTGGCGGGCCGGCCGCGCGTGACCGTCCGGCTGCGGCCGACCTTCGACTATGGCGCCCGCAAGGCCGAGGTGACGTCGGGCAGCAATCATGTCCGCTTCGTGAGCGACGGCGCGGCGCTGCGGCTCACCACCGACGCCTCGATCAACTACGTCCTGCACGAGGCCGAATTCTCGCTCGATCGGCCGATCAACCTGATCGTCGGCGCCGACGAGACCGTACCCGACAATCCGGACACGCTGACGCGGACCTTCTGGGCCGAGACCGAGGCCTACTGGCAGAGCTGGGTGCGTGACCTCAACATCCCGTTCGACTGGCAGCAGGCGGTGATCCGTGCGGCGATCACCCTGAAGCTCTGCAGCTACGACGATACCGGCGCGGTGCTGGCCGCCCTCACCACCTCGGTACCGGAGGCTGCCGGCACGCCGCGGACCTGGGACTACCGCTTCACCTGGCTGCGCGATGCGTTCTTCACCGTGACGGCGCTCAACCGGCTGTCGGCGACCCGCACCATGGAAGGCTATGTGCGCTTCATCGTCGACATCGCCGAGGCGGGCAGCGCCAAGGGCAACGGCCATGCGCTCGCCCCGCTGTTCGCCATCGCGCCTGGCGTCGATACGACCGAGCGTCTGGTCGACTCGCTGCCGGGCTACCGCGGGCATGGTCCGGTGCGCGTCGGCAACGCGGCGGCCACGCAACGCCAGAACGACACCTACGGTTCGCTGGTGCTGACGGCCGCCCAGATGTTCTGGGACGAGCGCCTGCCGAGGCATGGCGATGTCGGCCTGTACCGCCAGCTTTGCGCCGTCGGCGACGAGGCTCATCGCGCCGCGCTGACGCCCGATGCCGGCCTCTGGGAGTATCGCGGCCGGCAGGACGTGCACACGTTCTCCGCCGCGATGTGCTGGGCGGCGCTGCATCGGCTGGGATTGATCGCCAGGCGGGTCGGTGTCGATTCGGAATCGCGCGAATGGTTGGCGCGAGCCGGCGTGCTGCGCCAGGAGACGTTGCAGCGCGGCACCACCCAGGAGGGCTGGCTGTCGGGCGTGCTCGACCGCGACATGCTCGACGCCTCGTGCCTGGTGCTGCCCGACATCGGCCTGCTGCAGTCCGACGATCCGCGGTTTGCCGCCACGGTCGAGATCGCCGGCCGGCGGCTGATGAAGAACGGCTTCGTGATGCGCTACCGCGAGGCCGACGATTTCGGCGAGCCGAGCAACGCGTTCCTGCTGTGCACTTTCTGGTACGTCGACGCCCTGGCGAGCGTCGGTCGCCGTGCCGAGGCGCTGGAGCTGTTCGGCAACTTGCTGGCGCGGCGCAACCATCTTGGCCTGTTGTCGGAGGACATCGATCCGGCGAGCGGCGAACTGTGGGGCAACTTTCCGCAGACCTACTCGCAGGTCGGGCTGATCTTGTCGGCCATGCGTCTGTCGCGCAGTTGGGAGGAGGGGCTATGGCACGCATCGTGATCGTCTCCAACCGAGTGCCGATTCCCAAGGCGCGCGTCGCCGTGGCCGGCGGACTTGCGGTGGCGCTGCGCGATCTCCTGGTGCCGGGCACGTTGTGGTTCGGCTGGAGTGGACGCCTCGCCGCCGATCCCGCGCCGCAGCCGGCGCTGGTCGAGGCGCGCGGCGTCACCTATGCCACGATCGACCTCGCGGCCGACGCCCATCGCGCCTTGTATGTCGGCTTTGCCAACGGCGCGCTGTGGCCGGTGCTGCATTTCCGCCTCGGCCTCATGCACTATCGCCGCGAGGATTGGCTGGGCTACCTCGCCGTCAACCACACCTTCGCCTCCTCGCTGCGCCAGATGCTGCGCGCCGACGACACGGTGTGGGCGCACGACTATCACTTGTTGCCGCTGGGCCGACTGCTGCGCCGGCAAGGGTTCGGTGGACCGCTCGGCTTCTTCCTGCATGTGCCGTTCGTGCCGCCGTCGGTGCTCGAGGCGATCCCGGTGGCGCGCGAGCTGATGGCCGACCTCTGCGCCTATGACGTGGTCGGCTTCCAGACCGAGGAGCATGCCCGCGACTTCCGCGACTGCGCCCAGCGTCTCCTGGGCGCCGTGGTCGACGGCGAATGGCTGTGGCTGAACGGCCGCCGCCTGCGTGCTTTCGCCGACCCGATCGGGATCGACGCCCGGGCCTTTGCCGGCGAGGCGGCGCGCGCCGTCCACGACAAGCTGGTGCAGCGCGTCGCCGACAGCCTGTCCGGCCGCGCCTTGGCGATCGGCGTCGACCGCATGGACTACTCCAAGGGTCTGCCCAATCGCTTCGAGGCCTATGGGCGGCTGCTCGAGCGCCATCCCGCGCATCGCCGGCGTATCCACTTCCTGCAGATCTGTCCGCGCTCGCGCGAGGAGGTCGATGCCTATCGCAAGCTGCGCGTCGAGCTCGACCGGCTGACCGGTCGCATCAATGGCCGCTTCTCGGAGTTCGACTGGACGCCGCTGCGTTACTCGACGCGCGCCGCCCCGCGCGCGACCCTGGCCGGGCTGTACCGCATCGGCCGCATCGGCCTCGTGACGCCCTTGCGCGACGGCATGAACCTGGTGGCCAAGGAGTTCGTCGCCGCTCAACCCGACGACGATCCGGGCGTGCTGGTGCTCTCGCGGTTCGCCGGCGCCGCCCGCGAGCTCAGCGAGGCGCTGATCGTCAATCCGTTCGATCCCGACGCCATTGCCGATGCCATGCACGCCGCGCTCACCATGCCGGTCGAGGAACGTCGCGAACGGCAAGCCGTGCTCAAGGCCAAGGTCTTCCGCACCAGCGCGGCCGCCTACTGCCGTCGCTTCATGGATGCACTTGCCGCGCAGGCACCGCGGGCAGTGGCGGCTTAGACCGGGCGGGTCTGCCAGGGAGTCGTCACCACATCGTCTTGGCGGCGCGGCCCGGCCATTCGCGATCGTAGGCCTCGCCGCCGACGCGATCCTGGCTCAAGGCGGCGAGAATCTGGCCGGCGCTGGGCAGGCTCTCGGGATCGTGGTGGCGGCCGGCGTTCCACAGTTCCGAGCGGATGAGGGCGCGTGCGCACTGGAAGTAGACCGCGTCGACTTCGACCACCATCACCGAGCGCGGCGGCTTGTCGTCGACGGCGAACGAGGCGAGCAGGTCGGGTGCCACGCTGAGATGGGCGCGGCCGTTGACGCGCAAGGTGTTGCCGACGCCCGGGATCAGGAACAGCAGCGCCACGCGCGGGTCGCGCACGATGTTGCGCAGTGAATCGACGCGATTGTTGCCGCGCCGGTCGGGCAGCATCAGGGTCTTCTCGTCGTGCACGCGTACGAAGCCCGGTCTGTCGCCGCGCGGCGAGCAGTCGAGCCCCTCGGGGCCGGCCGTGGCCAGCGACACGAACGGCGAGGCCTCGATGTAGGTGCGGTAGTGCGGCGTAATGCGGCCGACCTCCTTGATCGTGGCGGCCTCGACCGGCCGGCCGTAGATCGCCTCGAGTTCGGCGATGGTGGTGATGGCATGCGTCATGGCTGGCTCACCAGAGGCGTTTGACGCCATAGACATCGAAGGCGCGTTCGTTGGAGACAAGGGCGAGATCCTCGATCATCGCTTGCGCAATCAGCATTCTGTCGAAAGGATCTCGAAGCATGCCGGGAAGCGCACCAGCCGTCTGACCGTGCTCGACGGAGATGGGCAGAGGTGTGAACCGCTGACTGTCGATGATCGCCACTATGTCCATGGCGACGAGCTCGGCTTCGGGCAGCTTGCCCAAGCGATGCTTGGTCGCGATCTCCCACGCTGATGCCGCGCTTACGAACACATCCGGGCCGGTCCCGTCGATGGCCGCGCGGGCGCGCTTCGAAAGTGAGGAGTGGCCCGCCAACCACCACAAGAAAGCATGAGTGTCGAGGAGTAATCGCATACGCTACTCCCAGAGCTTCAGCTCTTCCTCCGGCAGCGGCTCGAAGAACTCGGGTCCGACCTTGATCTTGCCCTTCAAGGCCCCGAACTTTCGGTTGAGCTTGGCCTTTGCACGTACCGCAACGATCTTCGCGACAGCCTCCTTGCCGCGCGCGAGCACGATCTCTTCACCGGCCTCGGCGCGGGCGACGAGCTTCGAAAGGTTGGTCTTGGCGGCGTGGATCGTATAGGTCGGCATGCGGCCAAATTTAGCTAAGGAAGTTAGCTAACTCAAGCCCAACGCGCCGGCGAGGTGCCGAGCGGCTCGGGCGGCTTGGCGAAACGGGGTGGCGTCTCGCTGAGCTGCACGACCGGCTTCAGGTGGCGGAGATGGCCGAACGGACCGTCGCTTTCCATCAGCCAGCGCGCGAGGTCGGACTCGGGCAACTCGGCCAGGCCCTTGCTCGCCTCGACTGTGCCGAGGTCTGCCAGCCAATGCGCGACCTGGACCAGAGACACCCGCACCAGCCACGAGCCGCCTTGCTCGACGCGGCGGGCCAAGCCGACCATGGCGCCCAAGGCGCCGAGATAGCCCGCGATATAGTCCAGCGCCTGGACCGGCAGGTTGCGCGGCTTGTCGAGCGAGCCTTGCACGGTCGAGAGCCCGGTGACGTTCTGCACGATCGAATCGAAGCCGCGGCGATCGGCCCACGGGCCGGCATGGCCGTAGGCGCAGATGTCGACGCAGACGATGCCGGGCCGCAGCGCCGCCACGCGTTCGGGCGAGAAGCCGCGCGCCGCGACGGCGCCGGGACGGTAGCCCTGGGTGAAGATATCGGCGTCTTTGAGCAACGCCGCCATGGTCTCGACGCCCGAGGGCCGGGTGAGATCGACCCAGGCGCAGCGCTTGCCGTGGCCGGTGTCCATCAGGATCTCGGTCTGATAGGGCAGATGAGGGGCGGCGACGTGCAACACGTCGGCGCCGTTCTCGGCCAGCACGCGGCCGCTGGTCGGCCCGGCCAGCACGCGCGTGAGGTCGAGTGCGCGCACGCCGCTCAACGGCCGTGGGCCTGGCGGCAGGTCGCAGGGCGGCGCCTCGCCGATCCTGACGATGTCGATCAACGGCAGCTCGGCGACCGCCCGGCCGTGCGGATGGGCGTTCCATTCGTCGCGGCTGCGCACCAGGCCGCCGACGCAGCCGCCGTCGGCGATCGCCCGCTCGATGGCAAGCCCGTCCCATCGGGCGACGGTAGCAGCCAGCGCCTCGCGCGTTTCAGCCGCGGCGCCGGCGATGCGGAGCGCGCCGGCACGATGATGCGGGTGGTTGGTGTGGAGGAACATGACGCGGCCATCGCGCGTCGGGTAGTGGCCGGCCAGCGCATCCCACGACACCGGCTTCTGGCCGTTCTGCAGGACATAAGTGTTGGAACGCAGCGAGGCCGTCGCGGCGGCACGGTCGATCGCCACCGCCTGCGACCGGCCGGTCTTGAGCCGCCACAGATCGCTCACCGCGAGGCCGACCGCGCCCAGCGCCGCGGCGCCGGCATGGCCGACGCGCCATGGCGTGATCAGGATCGGATCGTCACTGCCGGTGATCGCCAGGGAATCGTCGGATCGCCGGGCGCGACCGAGCTCGGCCAGGATGGCGTGCGAAAGACCGTCGCTCACGTCTCGGCCATGATCTTGCCGAGCAGCGCCATCAGATCCTGCGGACAGGTGATGTGCGGATTGTGGCTGGCGTCGATCTCGTAGCATTTCCAGCCGGCCTCGCCCTTGGCGCGGTCGGCGAATTGGCGGAACACGTCGCCCGGCCCGCTGCGCTTTGCGTAGATATAGGCGCGCGGCGGCGGCGGCTCGCGCGAGGCGAGCCGAAGCTTCTGCTCGAAGGTGCGGATCGGCTGCGAGCGTCGCCGCGGCGTCGCCCAGGTCACGTCCTGCGGCGCGGTGTCCGGCGGCATGGTGCTGGGCGGGATACGCCAGCCGGCGCCTTCACCCATCGCCTTGCCGCGCATGGTTTCGGCCGCCTGCGGGCCGACCAGGTCGAACAGGCTTTCGCCGTCGCGCGGCACGAAGGCGTCGAGGTAGATGACGCGTGCGACGCGTCGGCGGGCTTTGTCGGTCACGCCGGTCGCCACCATGCCGCCGTAGGAATGGCCGATCAGCGTCACGTCCTTCAGGTCCTCGCAATCGAGCACGGCGGCCACGTCGTTGATGTGCGTCGTGAGGTCGACCTCGTGATTCGCGAGATGGCTGCGCTCGCCCAAGCCGGTATAGGTCGGCGAGAAGAACTCGTGCCCGGCGGCGGCGAGCAGCGGCCGCATCTTCTTCCATGCCCAGGCGGCGGACCAGGCGCCATGCGCAAGGACGATCGTTGCCATGCATTCCCCCTCTCAGCCGCGAAGCCGAACGCCGGATGCTATTACGAATCACCCGAAGAGGCATCCGCGCCAATCATAACATTGCGCGAGGCGCAGTGGCTTGCGCGGCCCGATCCACGGGCTGACAGTCAGCGCGGCGCGAGGTCGTACAGCGCGATGCCGCGCCGTGGCTCGGGCGGCAGCGACCGCCATTCGGCGGGGTCGACGAGCTTGCCCTTGGCCTGTACCCAGCGGTCGAAGTCGCGCGGACGGCGGTTGGTCGACAGCACAGCGTAGCGCACCTCGCCGCGCTCGACCGCCTTGGCGAAGGCATCGATGCTCATCGCCGGGTCGTTGCCCAGGAAGCCGCCGAACGCCAGGGCCGGCTGGCCGGTGCGCACGATCACCGGTGCGGCCAGCAGGGCGTTGGGTGCCGCCACCACGAAGCGCGCGCGGCCGCGGCGCTCCTGCAGGAAGGCGAGCAGCTTGGGATCCTCGGTCAGCGCCGACCAGTTGCGCGACAGGATCGGCCCGCGGCCGTCGTCGATGCCGAGCAGGCGCGGCAGGCTGGCCGACGGCAGGGTGAGATTGCCCGGCGCGAACAAGGCGCTGAGCGCCGTGGCGGCAGGCAGCGCCAGCAGCGCCACGCCGCCGATCACCGCCGGCGGGCGTTTGGCGCGCCATAGCGCGGCGATACCGGCCAGCAGCGCCACCGCGGGAAAGCCGAGCCAAACCGACTCCCAGCCGAGCAGCGCGCCGGCGAGATAGGCCTGCCAAAGTGCCGTGAGGCCGAGCCCCCAGGCGAGGTGCGTCGAGCCGCGTCGCCACAGCTCGAAGCAGCCGATGCCGGCCAGCGCTGCCAGCGGCGGCCCCAGCGTGGCGAGGTAGTAGGCGTGGAAGATGCCGCCGGCGAGGCTGTAGACCGCACCGTAGGCGAGCGCCCACAGGCTCCACAGTGCGACGATGGCGCGGCGGCGCCGCTAGGCGAGCA
>VGCQ01000250.1 GCA_016870055.1 Alphaproteobacteria bacterium
CAACGGACGGATTGTCCGACAAATATCCCGCGAGACTCGCCGCCAGGCGCCGCAGACCGGCCTGGTCCGGCGCGGCCAATGGCAACACGAGAGGCAATGCCTGACTGGTTGCATCACCGAGCGCATCCGGCGACGGCGTCACGGCCGGCGCCGCTTCCAGCACGACGTGCGCGTTGGTTCCGCTGAAGCCGAAGCTGCTGACCGCCATCCGGCGCACCGGCACGTCGGGCCACTCGGTCGCTCGATCGACGACGGCCACCGGAAGCCGGTCCCACGCGATGCGGGGATTGGGGCGGGACTGGTTCAATGTCGCCGGCAACCGCCCGGCTTCGAGCGCAAGCACGGTCTTCACCAGCCCGGCGATGCCGGCCGCGGCCTCAAGATGGCCGATGTTGGTCTTCACCGCGCCGAGGAGCAGCGGCGCGCTCCGGCCCGGGCCATAGGCCTCGGCCAATGCCTGAACCTCCACGGGGTCGCCGAGCGGCGTGCCGGTGCCATGGCATTCGACCGCCTGCACATCGGCCGGCGTGAGCCCGCCGTCGGCGAGCGCGGCGGCGATCACGGCGATCTGGGCCGACCGGTTCGGCGCGGTCAGGGCGCTCGCGTGGCCGTCGTGGTTGATCGCGACGCCACGGATCACCGCCCGAAGGGAGTCGCCGTCGCGCCGTGCGTCGGCAAGGCGCTTCAGCACGACCAGACCGCCGCCTTCGCCGCGCACATAGCCGTCGGCCGCCGAATCGAAGGTCCGGCAGGCATGGCTGGGGCTCAGCATGCCCGCGGCGACGAGACCGTCAGTCAGGTTCTGATCGAGCAGGAGATTAAATCCGCCGGCCAGCGCCATCGTGCATTCGCCGGCGCGGAGCGCTCTGCAGGCGGCATGGACGGCGACCAGCGAGGAAGAGCAGGCCGTGTCGATCACCAGCGCCGGACCGGTAACGTCGAGCCAGTGGGAGATCCGACCCGCCGCGATGCTGCGGGCGTTGCCGAGGATGGCCGCGGGCGAGAGCGCCCCGGCGCCGCCGGCGTGGAAGCGCGCCTCGTAGTCGTTCGTGCCCAGTCCGAGGAAGATGCCCGTCGCGCGAGGACGTCGCGCCTTGTCGGCATAGCCTGCATCTTCCAGTGCGTGCCAGGTGAGCATCAGCGCAAGACGATGCTGCGGATCGATGGCGTCGGCTTCTGCGGCACGCAGGCCGAAGAACGCGGCATCGAAGGCGTCGACTCCGTCGAGATAGCCGGCCGGCGGCAGACCCTCGCGTTCCGGCCGTCCGCCCGGCGCCGGGCGGACTGCGCACTCGCCCGAAAACAGCAGCGCCGCGTATTCCTTCACCGAGGCGGCAGCGGCGAAGCGCCCGCTCATGCCGACGATGGCGATCGGCGAGGAGGCGACCGCGGCTGCCTCCCGCAGTCCGTCGATCCTGGATTCCAGGCCAAGCAGAAGCTCGGCGATCTGCTCGGGTCGAAGCCTCGACAGACGCTGGGTGAGGTTAGCCCGCCGATCCTGATCTGAGGCCAACGGAGGCTCCTTCAATCATGGACAACAACTCCTCCAGGTCGCCGCCATGAGCGGCCGCCGGAGAAGAGGACGCGGCCGGCGTCGGCGTGGATTGGGCCTTTGCGCCGCAAAGATGCTCGACCACTTCCCGGACGGTCGGGAAGTCGAAGGCCAGCGTTTCCGGCAGGGAGCGGCCGCAATGCGCGGCAAGCGCGCTTGTCATTTCGACCGCATCGATGGAGGCAAGCCCGAGTTCGCCGAAGCCGCGGTCGGCGGCAATCTCGGCTTCGGGCAGGCCGAGCTTGGCTGCCAGCCATCGGCGCAACCAGTGCGTCAGGGCGACAGGATCGTTGGCAGCGGACGGGCTGACCGGCATCGGATCGATCGCCGCGGCCTGCGCCCGCGCGGCGGCCGAGCGCCACTCGGCAATGACGGGCAGTTCGCCCGCGCGCCACGCGCGCTGATTGGCGGCCCGCTGGATCTTGCCGCTCGAGGTCCTCAACACACCGCCCGGCTCGACAAGGACGATGTGCGAGAGCTGAACTTCCAGTTCCTGCCAGACGGCGTTGCTGATGGCGCGGAACAGCGGCTCAGGATCGGCACGGCGCTGGGTCCGTTCGAGCTCCTGCACCAGCACCACCTGTTCGGCGCCCTGCTCGTTCGACAGGCCGAAGGCGGCGCCATTGCCGACCCGCATCGCGGGGTGCGCCGCCTGGGCGACACGTTCGATATCCTGCGGATAGTGATTGGCCCCGCTCAGGATGATGAGATCCTTGATGCGACCGGTCACGCAGAGTTCGTTGCCGATCATCGCGCCGAGGTCGCCGGTGCGCAGATAGCCGTTGGCGTCGTCCTCGCCCGCGACCCGCACGCCGAAGGTCGCCGCGCTCTCCTCCGGCCGGCGCCAATAACCGCGGGCGATTGTAGGGCCGCCCACCCAGATCTCGCCGACTTCGCCGGGCGGCTGGCGACGTCCTGTCTGCGCATCGACGATGGCAATCGGCACATCCGGCAGCGGTGCGCCGCATCCGACGAGCACCCGCCGCTTCGCGGCCGTCGGAGGAGCCTCGACGACGCGGCCCTGCTCGAGAGCGGCCGCATCGAAATGAAAGATCAAAGGCTCGACACCGGTCGGACTGGCGGTGACGGCCAGCGTCGATTCGGCGAGACCGTAAGCCGGCGCGAACGCGGCCCGGCGGAATCCGTGCGGAGCGAAGGTCTCCATAAAGGCGTCCATCACTTCGGGATTGATCGGCTCCGCCGCGTTCATCGCCATCGCCAGGCTCGACAGATCGAGTTCGTGGCGCTGCGCCGCCGGAATGCGGCGGGTGCAGAGATCGTAGGCGAAGCTCGGTGCGGCCGTGTGGGTGCCCTTGAACCGCGAGATCGCCTGGAGCCAAAGCGCGGGCCGCTGCAGGAAGCTGTTCGGCGCCATCTGGACGACTGGACAACCCGAGAACAACGGCTGGAGCAGGCCGAAGATCAGGCCGAGATCATGGAAGGCCGGCAACCACGTCACCATGGTGCTGGCCGGTGTCAGCTTCCACACAGCCTCCATGCGAGCCATGTCGGTGACCAGGTTGCGATGGCTCACCTCGACGCCCTTCGGCTGCGCGGTCGAGCCCGACGTGTATTGGATGAAGCAAGTCGACTCGAGATCGACCGTCCTGCGGGACGTGGCGCCGGCGGAATCGTCGGCGATGGGCGCGAGATCCTGCCACCGGATCGCCGCGAGCACCGGGCTTTCTGCCTGCCACAGCCCGGCCGTGTCGGCCACACCGCCGCCCGTCAGCGCAACGCGGGCTCTACTGTCGGTCGCGACGCCCTGCAACCGCTCGATCAGGCGATGCCGGCGCGGCGGATTGATCGGCACGGCGAGCCGTCCCGCCCACTGGCACGCGAGAAAAGCGACGAGGAAGTCGATGCAGGGCTGAAGCACCAGGAGGACAGGCTCGCCCGGTGCGGTCTCCCGCTCGAGGAAACCGGCCACGGTCGCGACCCGCGCCTGCAGCTCCGCCGCAGTTCTTCGTTCGGCAATGTCGCCGTTGCTGTCGAGGAATGTGATCGACCAGGGGTCGCCGGGAATCGAGGCAAGGGTGAAGAGACGATCGGCAACCGAGACCATCCGACCCGTCGAAGATTCACCTTTGTTCACGGAGCGGCTTCCGGTTCACGCAGCTTTTGCAGCGCGAGCTGTTCCGACATCGCATGATGCTGCTCGCGCAGCGCGTCGGCGATCCGCGGTGCGACGCCGGGCCATTCCTGAAGCATCTCCCCCAACGCCTTGCGGTCGATCGTCAGCAGCCGGCACGGCTTGAGCGTGGCCACCTGCGCAAATTCGACTTTCTCCGCCAGCGCGGCCGTCTGGCCCACGGTGTCGCCGGCCTCGAGGACGGCGACAGGATGCAGCGTACCATCCGGCAAGTGGATGCTCTGCTGCGCCTCGCCCTGGGTGATGATGATCATGCGGTCGGCGGGTTTGCCCTCCGTGGTGAGGACCGTGCCGGAGCCCACGCTTTCGACGATCATCTTCGACAGCAGGCTGTCGATGAACTCGATCGGGGCATCCTTGAGGACCGGCCATTGCCGCATGCGCTCCAGCAGCTTGTCGCGGGGAACCGCGCCCTCGCCGGCGATCATGCTCCGCTGCCAGAGATCGGCATACACGCCGTTACGGCCGACCAGCTCTTCATGGGTGCCGATCTCCGCGAGATGCCCCTTCTGGAAGACGCAGATCAGGTCCGCCTTCACGCAGGTCGTCAGGTCGTGCGTGATGGAGAACACCGTGCGTCCCCGGGTGACCTTTTCCAGGGTCTCCCCGATCGCGGCACGGCTCGTCGGATCGAGCGCCGACATGACTTCGTCGAGCAGCAGGATCTGCGGGTCACGCAGCATGGCGCGAGCGATCGCAATTCGCTGGCGCTGGCCGCCCGACAGCTTGTTGCCGGCCTCTCCGACGTCGGTGTCATAGCCGTCGCTCAGCGACATGATGATGTCGTGGATATCGGCCTGCCTCGCCGCCGCTTCGATCTCGGAGTCGGTGGCGTCCAGCCTGCCCATGCGGATGTTCTCTCGCACCGACGTCTGGAACAACATCGTGTCCTGGGGAACGAGCGCCATCAGCTTGCGCAGCTGCGACTCGCCGAGCAACCGGGTGTCGATGCCGTTCAGCCGGACATGCCCGCTGGAAGGCGAGAACTGGTTCTCGATCAGCCGCAGGACGGTCGACTTGCCCGACCCGGACGGCCCCACGATCATCACGTGCTTGGGGCAGTCGATGGTGAACGAAACCTCGTCGAGCGCGCTGACGTTGCCGTCGTAGCTGAAGCTGACGTTCTCGAAGCGCACCGATTCGACCTCGCCGTCGAGCTTCTCCGGCGTCTCCGGTTCGAGCACGGCATCCGGCTTGGCCAGCATCGCCTCCACCCGTTCGAGCCCGCCGACGCCCTGGATCAGGATTGGGAGCTGGGCGCCGATGAAGCCCGCGGCCCCGCCGATGGTGAGCAGCAGGGTGATGAAGGCGACGATCGTGCCGGAGCTGACGAGGCCCTCCACCGACAGGAACGCGCCCAGGCCGATCACGATGAGCTGCGCCGCGCTTACGCCGAAGTTCGTCATCCGGCCGACGAGGTTCGACGAGAAATACTGGCGATAGCTCGACAGATAGAGATCCCTGGTGACTTTGGTGAAGATCTGCGCCTGCAGATCGCGCAGGCCGAACACCCGGATGACGCGCTGCATGAGCACGTTTTCCTTGACCACATGGGCGGCCTTGGCGTCCTGCGAGCCGCGCTCGTAGTTGCGGCGCACGGCACGGCGGCTGAACCCGCGCGGCAGCCAGAACGCGATGATCAGGGTGACGAGGGTCGCGATGGCGAGCTGAACGTCGAGGCTGAACGCCACGGCGACCGAACCGACGAGAATCAGGCCCTTCGAGAACAGGCCGGGGATCGCCCAGATCACGGCCTTCTCGGCGACAAGGAGATCGTTGGAGAAGTCGGCGACGATCTCGTCCGTCGAACTCGTCTCCAGATCCCGCGCATCCATGTGATTGATCTTGTGGAACATGCGCGCGCGCATGTCGTTCATGATCAGCGGCCCGAGCTTGGCGATTGTGTAGTCGAGCAGTACGCCGAAGATCGACGACGCTAGGAATCCCCAGAAGAGATAGCCGATGTATGTCCTGATCGCGTCGATCTCGCCGTGCTTGATGCCGTGGTCGAACAGGCTCTGCAGCCATACCGGAACCTTGACCGCGTAGGCGAGCTGCACCGCATTGGCGATCAGGAAGAGCAGCAGCAGCGTCTTGTGCTTTGCCGCCGCACCCACCGCCCAGCGCAGGAGATAGCGCGGTCCTCGTTCGGGCGATGCTGTCTTTATGCCGTCCTGCCAGACGAGTTCCAGAGCGCCGACGGAGACTTTCGCCACCGCCCGACTCGCCGCATCGACGGAGCCGCCACGCCCCATCGCACGGCCAAACTTGACGAAGCGGCGCGGGCCGCGGGTCTTGAGCAGGAATTCAACGAAGGCGGCGGCCCGCCGGACATCGTCGGGCGCGACCTCGGGAAGCAGCAGACGGGCCGAGAGACCCTCGAGATCATGCGCCTCTTTCTTGGCGATCTTCACAAGATCCGGCTTGCGGCCATCCTCGCGGTTGATCTCCAGCAGGAGAGAATGCATCAGCCCGAGCCCGAGCAGGCCCCAGGCGCCGCTCGGCAACGCGAGCTTGTAGGTGAAGAGACGGTGGATCACACGGCGCGCCGGATCCTGCGGGTGCGGCCCGCCCTCGTCGGCCAGGGCCTCGTCGACAAACCGGTCGTCCGGCGTCAGCGCCAGCCGCTCGCAAGCCGCGCGGTAGAGCCGCCCCAGGATGCGGCGCTTATCGTCTTCGGTATGGTGCCTGTGGAACCAGCCGAAGTGCCCCATGTGCATCGAAGCTTTCATGATGGATTGCGTCCCCCGTTATGTGGCGGATCATCGCTCGCGGAAGCGCTGCTTTCCACCGTGAAGTCTGGCCTGTCGCCCTTCGATAATTTCGCAACCAGGGCACCCAACGCGTCTGCTGCGGTCGCCCACGGGAAGTGGCCGGCATCGAGCGACAGAAATTCGATCGGTTCGGCGCATACCGCCCGCCACGCCGCCAGTTCGGCCTGTGTCACCGAGGTGTCCCGCGTCAGACGAATGACGGCCGTCCGGCACCGAAGGGGCGAAAACTCCGACAGCCGATAGGTCTCGCAGGCTTCGAGGTCGGCACGAAGGGCGGCCTCCTGCCAATCTTCCAGAGCGACTGCCTCCGCTCGCTGCATCCCGAACCGGTCCACCAGCTCGGACAGAAGGTGTGCTCGCGGAAGCCGGTGAAGCGGCCCCTCGAACGGCGGGAGTGAAGGAGATCGGAAGCCAGAGACAACCAGCTGCAACCGGCTCAGGGAGAGCGCAGCGTCATGCCGCCGTTCGATCTGCCGTGCCACCTCGAAAGCCAACAGCGCGCCATAGCTGTTGCCCAGCAGGACAAGCCGAGCCGAGCCGCCGCCGAACAGCAGCGCGAGTTCCCCGGCGATCCGGCCGGCGATTTCCCCCGCACGGCGGGGCGCCTCGCCGCTCTCCGGGCCTTCGTGTCCAGGCAAGGCGACAGCCGCGACGTCGCAGCAGGCCGGTAACGCACTGGCGAGCCGGGCGGCCGAAAGCACGCTGCCGCCGGCATGATGGAAGCACAGAACGACGGCATCGGCAATGCCGGTGCAGCGCGACCACCTCAACGAGGAAGCCGGGTCCTTCATTGCGTCGTGCGGGTGCCCATGGCATGAAAACACGGAGTCATGGCGGGTTCAGCCA
>VGCQ01000251.1 GCA_016870055.1 Alphaproteobacteria bacterium
CATTCCTCCAGCTCGATGTGGAAGCGGCCCTGCGCCTGGCTTGCCTGCAGTTCGAGGAAGCCCAGCACCAGCGAGCCCGACAGGCCGAACAGCGAGGCGCCGAAGGCGGTCGCCATGCCTTTGAGCGGACCCTCGATGCCCTGCTTCAGCTTGGCGAACATCTGCAGGGCATCGCCGGTCGCGATCTGCAGGCCGCCGATGGCGTCGGCCACCGCGCCGATGGTCTCGAGCAGCCCCCAGAAGGTGCCGAGCAGGCCGAGGAAAATCAGCAGCCCGATCATGTATCGCGTGATCTCGCGGCGTTCGTCGAGCCGGGTGGCGATGCCGTCGAGCACGGCGCGGGTCACGGTCGGCGACAGGCGAAAGCGGTCTTGTCGTTCGCCCGCCATCGTGGCGAGCGGTACCAAGAGGTTGATCGAGTGCGTCGCCAGCGGCGGCGCGCCTTCCTCGCGATGCTGGAAGCGGCGCAGCCATTGCACCTCGGGCCACAGCGAGATCACCTGGCGCATGACGAAGAAGATGCCGATGACCAGCACGGCCACGATCACGCCGTTCAGGATCGGCGTGTTCAGGAACACGCGAATGAGATCTTCGTGCAGGACGTAGCCGAGGCCGCCCACCGCCGCCAGGAACAGCAGCATGCGCACGAGATAGGGGAGGGGGCTGCTCATGTCGTCAGACGTCGCCGGGCAACGACCGCCAACCGCTCACGAACTCGGCACCAGGATGTCGACGCGCTGGCCTTCGCCGGCGAAGCTGCCGACCTCGATGCGCGATTTCACGCCACGATCGATCAAGTAGCTGCGCACCACTAGGGCGCGGGCCAGCGCCACCTTGCGGCTGTCGGGATCGTTGCCGGCGGCGAACGCGCGCAGCTCGATCTGACGCAGGCCCTTGTCGGCGACGTTCTTGGCGATGCGGTCGAGTTCGGACTTGGCGGCGTCGTCGAGATCGGCCGACTGGCCGGCGAAGGAGATCGAGGCCACCGTCTGGCCCCTGCCCGAGGGCGCGAGGTCTTGCGTCGTGATCGGGACGCCGCGACCGCTCGCGGCGGGCGGCGGCGCGGGAGCTGCCGGGGCGGGTGCCGGTGTTGCCGCAACGGCCGGTGGGTTGGGCGGCCGCGCGATCGGTGTCGGCGACGGTGTCGGCGGCACAGCAGGCTCGACGCGCGCCGGCACCGCGGTGGGCGCCGGCGCTGGCGGCGGCGTCGAATACAGAAGATCGCGCGGGATGCGCACATCGCCGCGCTCTGGGATCGCCACCAGTCGGCTCTCGATCGGACCGGGTGGCGGCGCCGGCAGATAGGCGCCGGGATTGTAGACATATGCCGGTGCCGGCCCCGCGATCGGCGCCTGCCTGGGGTCGAAGGCGCGCGTGCCTGGACCGGCAACGGGCGCCGGCCCGAGCGGCTGCCAGGGATTGAAAGCCGGGCCACCCGCCGGCCCCACGGTGTCGACGATGGGATAGGCCGCCTGCGGCCCGTAGGTCGGTATCGGGCCGCCCGGCAGACCGATGCCGGAGTACGGATTGAAAGCCGTGACGTTCGACCCCTGCGCCCAGGCCGATGCTGCACCCAGCCCGAACGCGGCGAGGACGAGGCAGCGCGCAGCGGCCGAAGACGATGGCATAACCGATTGCCTTTCAACGGGATTTGTCGATCGACAATAGCCAATGGGCGCCCCCCGCTCAACCGCGCCATGCTGCGACATCGAGGTGACGGGTATGCCCTGTGGAGCATTTGCGGCTCGCTTGGTCATGTCGGCCGCGGCGTTACACTGGCGGCTTGGCGTCGGACGGAGTGGGCGATGGATTTGAAGGGTGTACGCGCCTTCTGCAGCGTGGCCGATGGCGGCGGCTTCAGTCGCGCCGCCGCCACGCTTGGCGTGGCGCAGTCGGTGCTGAGCCGTCAGGTCTCCGCGCTCGAAACCGAGCTCGGCGGCCGGCTGTTCCATCGCACCGGCCGCGGTGTGCAGCCGACCGAGCTCGGCGAAGCGTTGCTGCCGCGTGCCCGCGCTTTGCTGGCCGAAGCCGATCAACTGGCCGCCGCGGCGCGCGGCGAAAGCAGCAGCCCCTCGGGCAGCGTCGATCTCGGCATCGTGCCCGGCTGGGCTCAGCCGTTGGTGAGCGCCCTTACTGCCCGCGTGCTGGCCGACTATCCGCGCATTCGGCTGCGCGTGCACGAGGCCTACTCGGGTCAGATCGAGGCCTGGCTCGCCACCGGCCGGATCGAGGTGGCGCTGTTCAACCGCTATCGCCGCGGCGCGGTGCGCGGTGCCGAGCTGTTGTCGCGCACCGACATGATGTTGGTCGGCCCCAAGGACCACCCGGCCCTGAGAGGCCGCGAGATCGCCTTTCGCGGCTTGAGCGGGCTGGCGTTGTGCGGGCCGCTCAGGCCCAACGGGCTTGCCAGCGTGATGGGCGAACTGGCGCAGCGCCACGACGTCGAGCTGAATGTCGTGCTCGAAGGCAGTTCGGCCGCGATCCTGCGCGAGGCCGTGGCGCGCTGCGGGCTGTGCACCGTCTTTCCTCGGCCGTTCGTGGAGCGCGAGATGCCGGGACCGATTTTCGCCTCGGCGCGCATCATCAAGCCCGGCCTGGAACAGATGACGTGGCTCGCGGTCGGAACGCAACGACCGGCCAGCCTGGCGGCGCGCACGGTGGCGCGGCTGGCGCGGCAGATCCTTTCCGAGCGCTAGATGGCGCCGAGAATCTCGATCATGGGTTCGCTCAGGCCGAAATTGGTGGCGAGCACAGACGGGCCGCCGAGCTCGTAGGGCTTGCCCGATATGTCGCTGATCAGGCCGCCGGCCTCGCGTACCAGCAGCAGCCCCGCCGCCACGTCCCACGGGGCGAGGCCGTACTCGAACAAGGCATCGTAGCGGCCGGCGGCGACGAAGGCGAAGTCGAGCGAAGCTGCACCCCAGCGGCGCACGCCCGCAGTGTGCTTCATCACGGCAGCGAGCTTGGTGTGATAGAGGGCGTGGTCGCCCTTGCCGATATGCGGGATGCCGGTGGCGACCAAGGCGCGCGCCGGATCCTTGCGGCCCGAAACCCGCAGCCGGCGCGAGCGGGCGTTGGGCGTGTCGATGAAAGCGCCATTGCCCTTCTCGGCCCAGAACAGCTCGTCGGAGATCGGCTGATAGACGACGCCGGCGACGATCTCGCCCTCGCGCTCCAGTCCGATCGAGATCGCGAAGTGCGGCACGCCGTGCAGGAAGTTGGTCGTGCCGTCGAGCGGGTCGACGATCCAGCGATGGCGGCCATCGCCGGCCGTTTCGCCGCCTTCCTCTCCGAGAAAACCATAGTCGGGCCGCGTGCGGGACAGCTCGGCGCGCAGCGTGCGCTCGGCGCGGATGTCGGCGTGGCTCACGAAGTCGCCGGGACCCTTCTCCGAAATCTGCAGGTGCTCGATCTCGCCGAAGTCGCGCTTGAGGCTCTTGGCTGCCGCGAAGGCGGCGCGGATCATCACGGTAATGGTCGCCGAGCGTGGCGCCAGCGAGCGCCGCTCGGGCGGTCCGGCGCGTTCGCGACCAGGACTGAGCGGGGCGCGGCCGACGCGGGCGACAGGTTGATTCGGCGCGCGGGCCACCGGCCTTGATCCTCAGTCTTTGGCGCGTTCGAGGTAGCTGCCGTCCTCGGTGCTGATCACGAGCTTGGTGCCGACGCCGATATGCGGCGGCACCATGACTCGAATGCCGCCTTCGACGATGGCGGGCTTGTAGGACGAAGAGGCGGTCTGGCCCCTGACCACGGCGTCGGCCTCGGTGACGGCAAGCGTCACGGTCTTGGGCAGCTCGGCGCCGACCGGCGCGCCCTCGTAGAGCGAGACCGTGACCTCCATGCCGTCCTGCAGGAAGCGGGCCTGGTCGGTGTCGAGCACGTCGCCCGGTACGGTGAGCTGCTCGAACGTCTCCTTGTCCATGAAGGTGTAGCCGGTGTCGTCCTTGAAGAGATACGTGCAGTCCCGCTCGTCGATATGCACGCGGTCGATGGTTTCGCCGGAGCGGAAGCGCTCTTGCAGCTTGTTGCCCTCGCGCAGCGCCTTGGCCTCGAGCTGCACGAACGCGCCGCCCTTGCCTGGAGTGATGTGCTGCACCTTGGACGCCACCCAGAGCTTGTTGTTGTATTCGATGACGTTGCCGACACGGATGGAATTTACAGGCACTTTCATGGCGGGACCGCTGGTCGAATGAACGGAATTCGGCCTCGCCCGCTGCTGCGGGGCGAGGCCGACGGCGGGCTTGTATCAAAGCCGGCAGGGCACCGCAACCGGCCCTCAGAGGCCCAGCTCGGCGCGCTTCTTCTTGGGCAGGGCTGCGGCGATGACAGCATGCGCCCGCTCGAGATAGGCCTTCATCTCGGCAACGGTCAGAACCTTGGGGTCGTCGACCGACACCCATTTGGCGCGCGCGAGATAAGGCGCCGGCCGGAAACCCGGCGAGCGGCTGAGTGCGTCGTAGTGCTGCGGCGCCGACTTGAACGAGATGCGGCCGACCGAGTGATCCTCCGGCGCGATCAGGCAGAACATCTTGCCACCGACCTTGAAGACGATGACGCCCTCCCACTGCACGGTTCGTGTCGCGGCCGGCAGCGTGCTGCAGAAGCGGTCGATCTGCTTTGGGGTCATGCCGGCACCCTACACGCACGTCGCGCCGCGTGCGATGGTCGGGCATGACCGACTGGCGCCCCGACAAGCTCAGCCGCCGCCTGCCCAACCTGCAGGCGCGGGCGCGCTTGCAGGGCGCGATCCGGCAATGGTTCGCAAGCGAAGGCTTCGTCGAGGTCGAAACGCCCGTTCTGCAGATGGCGCCCGGTGCGGAGGTCCATCTGGCGGGCTTCGCCACCCACTGGGAGTTGCCCGACGGCGAAGAGCGCGAGCGATGGCTGCACAGCTCACCCGAATTCGCGATGAAGAAGCTGCTAGCCGGCGGCGTGCCGCGGCTGTTCCAGTTCGCCCGCGTCTTCCGCAACGCCGAGGGTTCGGCGTTGCATTATCCGGAGTTCACCCTGCTGGAATGGTATCGCGCCGGTGCGGACTACGAGACGATCATGCAGGACAGCGCCCGCCTGCTGGCGCTTGCCGACGTGTCTGAGCTGCGTTGGGGCGACCGCCGCTGCGATCCCCGGGCTGAGCCGGAACGGCTGACCGTCGCGGAGGCGTTTCGGCGTTACGCTGGTGTCGACCTCTTGGCGACGGTCGGCCATGCCGACCGGCTGGCCCGTGATTCCGGCGTTGCCATGCACGCCGGCGACAGCTGGGACGACGTTTTTTTCCGCGTCATGTTCGACAAGATCGAGGGCCAGCTCGGTGTGGGGCGGCCAACGATCCTCTGCGAATACCCGATCGGCATGGCTGCCTTGGCCCGCGCCAAGCCCGGCGATCCGCGCGTGGCCGAGCGCTTCGAGCTATATGTCTGCGGCGTCGAGCTCGCCAACGCCTTCGGCGAGCTCACCGACCCGGCGGTCCAGCGCGCCCGCTTACAGGCCGACATGGACGAGAAGGAGCGGCTGTACGGCGTGCGCTGGCCGATCGACGAGGATTTCTTGGCTGCGCTCGAGCACGGCCTGCCGCCGTGTTCGGGCATCGCGCTGGGCTTCGACCGCTTGGCGATGCTGACGACAGGCGCCTCGCACATCGAGGATGTGCTATGGCTGCCGGTGCGTTGAAGGGGTGCGGGTGGGTGCGAAAAGCCTGATATTGGTTCTGATCTCCACGACGATCGGGTTTTCGGGCGGAATTGCCGTGGTGGCCTACCTGACCGTTTGGCCACTGGCGATGAGTGCCGAAGGCGACGGTGTCGTGGTGTTCGATGCGGAGATCGGCTCTCTGGCTCGACCCAGCGCCCACACGCGCCATGTCTACCCGGCGATCGCCGATCGCGCGGCGTTCGAGTTCGACGTCTACACCGACGATCGCGGCGCGCGGGTCGATGGGCCAGGGCAACGCAGCGCCGCGCGCTACGACGTGCTTGTCGTCGGCGATTCGTTCACCTGGGGCTATGCGCTGTCGAACCGAGACACCTACGCCGCGCGGTTGGGGCGCGATCTCGGTGTCAGTGTCGCCAACTTCGCGATGGCGAGCTACGGCACGGTGCAGTCGCTGCAAATCCTGGAACGCCAACTCGCGCTCAAGCCGAGCTTGGTCGTCTACGGGATCATCGCCCACCATTTCGAGCGCAACGTATGGCCGTGCGGGCCGTCCTACTATGAGTTCTGCCTCGACATGTCGCACGTCGCCTGGGACAGCCAAGGCAGGCCCTACATCGCTCCGCCGCTCAGCGACGGTGTGCGCCGCATGCAGGTGCACCAGGCTCGCGACTACCTCACGCCGATGAAATGGCTGACGCATGGCGTCGACGTGATCTTTGGTCGGGCGTACTACGCATGGACGCGGTACCGGGAGCCGCCTGACGCCAAGAAGGAGGAAGCCACGCTCTTCGTTCTCGAGCGAATGAACCGGTTGGTAACCAGCAACGGCAGCCAGCTTCTCGTGGTGTTCCTGCCGACCAACTACTACGGCGCACCCGCCGCTCTGCCTGGGATCATCGACAGAGTCGGCGGCAGTATTCGCTACCTCGATCTGACGGCCGCCTTTGCGCGCAACAAGCAAGCGGGCGGCCCGAACCCCTACATCGTCGGGGACGGCCATCCGAGCGCGGCCGGCCACGCCCTGATCGCCGAGGAGATCGCCCAGTACATCCGCCGCGAGGCGATGCTCGCACCTTGACGCTCAGGGGGCGTTGGCGGCGTGCCGGGAGAAGATGTCGTTGAAGGCGCGGACCGCCGCCTGCGGACCGTCCTTGTGGCTCCACACGCCGCCCGCGACCGCGAGGAAGTCGGCGCCGGCCTCGACCACCGGTCGGCAGTTCTCGACAGTGATGCCACCGATCGCCACGCACGGCACCTCCATCAGCTCGCTCCACCAGCGCAGGATGTCGAGGTCGGCCGGCGTCGTCGCAGCCTTGGTGGAGGAGGGGAAGAACGCGCCGAACGCCACGTAGTCGGCACCGGCCTCGGCGGCTTCCATGGCGAGATGCCGGGAGGCCTTGCAGGTGACGCCGATCTGCCGATCGGGACCGACAATGCGGCGCGCCTCGGCATAGGGCATGTCGTCTTGTCCGATATGCACGCCGTCACAGTCGAGCTTGACGGCGAGATCGGGCCGGTCGTTCATGACGAAGGCCACATCGCGCTGCTGGCAGATCGGGCGCAGGGCGTCGGCCGCGCGGACGATCGCTTCATCGGAGACGTCCTTCAGGCGAAGCTGGAGGGCCGCGACGTCGCCGCCGTCGAGCGTGTCACGAAGGT
>VGCQ01000252.1 GCA_016870055.1 Alphaproteobacteria bacterium
ATTTCTGTCTCATCTCGTTCCCCTCAGGTTAACGATGAGCCGGAAATCCTCTCTTCCTCAAGACGTCAAATCTGTATCAGTGGTCCTGACGCCGGACAGCCTCTTCCCCGACTTCACGGCGCTCGAGAATGTGGCACTCGCCGTGCAGGGAGCAGGTGGCGGCGACGATCGCGAGCGCGCCCGTGTCGAACTCGACGCCGTCGGACTCGGCGACCGGGCCGACCGGCTCGTGCGCGCGCTGGCGCATGGCGAGCGCCGGCAACTCGAACTCGGCCTGGCATTGGCCACCGGTGCGGGCGTTTTGTTGCTCGACGAACCGATGGCGGGTATGGCGCCCGACGAGGCGGCGCGCATCGTCGGTCTTCTCCAGACGCTGAAGCGACGGCGGACCATTCTGTTGGTCGAGCACGACATGGAGGCAGTGTTCCGGCTTGCCGACCGGATTTCGACCCTGGTCTATGGCCGCATCATTGCCAGCGGCCTGCCCGACGAGATCCGCCGCCATCCAGAGGTGCGTCGGGCTTACCTCGGCGAGACGGCCGGCACATGACCGCTCTGCTCGAGGTCGAAGGCATCGAGGCGCGCTACGGGACGCTTCCGGTGCTGTTCGGTGTCGACCTTGCGGTCGAGCCAGGCGAAGCTGTGACACTGCTTGGCCGCAACGGCATGGGCAAGACGACGACCGTGCGCTGCATCGTCGGCCTGTTGAAGGCAAGCAGTGGCACGATCCGCTTTGATGGCCAGCGTATCGATGGTTGGACAGCCGACCGTATCGGCCGGTCTGGTATCGCGCTCGTCCCCGAAGGCCGCCGCATCTTCGCTAATCTCAGCGTCCACGAGAATTTGATCGCCTTTGCCGCCGATCGCGACCGCACTGCGACCCCTTGGACACTCGAGCGGGTCTACGCCTTGTTTCCGCGGCTCAAGGAGCGCGCGAACAACATGGGCGCGCAACTCTCTGGTGGTGAGCAGCAGATGCTGGCGATCGGCCGCGCGCTGATGACCAATCCCAAGCTCCTTATCCTCGACGAGGCGACGGAAGGCCTGGCGCCGCTCCTGCGGGAAGAGATCTGGCGCGTCCTCGCCGAGTTGAGACGCACCGGCCTCGCAATTCTTGCGATCGACAAGTACGTCGACCGGCTGGTCAAGCTCTGCGAACGCCATACCATCCTGGAACGCGGTCAGGTCGCCTGGGCCGGCCGGTCGGCTGAACTCGCCGCCGACCGCGGCCTATGGCAACGCTTTCTTGGCGTCTAGGCTGGCGCGGCCGGGCAAGATACGGGGTATGGGTGTCGGCCCTCGCCAGACAGGAAGCACAGAACTGACGTAAGTCCGCGACCACGTAAATATGTTTCGCTTCGCGGCGGTAGAAGCCGCCATTCGGTTCGGTCGTGCTTGTCCGGAACGGCCTCGCCGCTAAACTCCGGCGCGACCGAAAGCCCCTTCTGGGAGGGTTCGATGGACCTCGCTTTCACCGCCGATGAGCAGAAATTCGCCGCCGACGTCCGCGCCTTTGTCCGCGCCAATCTGGCGCCCGATATCCGCGACAAGGTCAAGAACGGCAAGCACCTGATCCGCGACGACTACATGCGCTGGCAGCAGGCGCTCGGGAGGCAGGGCTGGTTGGTCTACACATGGCCCAAGAAGCATGGCGGGCCGGGCTTCACGCCCGCGCAACGCTACATCTTCGAGAATGTCTGCGCTGAAGAATATGCCCCCGGCATCATTCCGTTCGGCACCAAGATGGTCGGACCGGTGATCTACACTTTCGGCACCGACGAGCAGAAGACGAAGTTCCTGCCGGCAATTCGTGAAAGCACCGTATGGTGGTGTCAGGGTTACTCGGAGCCCGGCTCGGGCTCCGACCTTGCCTCATTGCGCACCCGCGCGGAGAGGCGGGGCGACCACTACGTCGTCAACGGCTCGAAGACCTGGAACACCATGGGCCACTGGGCCGACTGGATCTTCTGCCTGGTTCGCACCGACCCCAAGGCCAAGCCCCAGGAAGGCATTTCCTTCCTGCTGATCGACATGAAGACCCCGGGTATCACCGTGAAGCCCATCATCATGATGGATGGCGGGCACGAGGTGAACGAGGTGTTCTTCGACAACGTCGAGGTTCCGGTCGCCAACCTGGTGGGCAAGGAGAACGGGGGCTGGACTTGCGCCAAGTTCCTGCTGGCCAACGAGCGGCTGGGCATCGCCGCCGTGCCGCAGTCCAAGCGCGGCGTCGAGGCGTTGAAGGGTATCGCTCGCGCCGAGCATGAGGACGGCAAGCCCTTGATCGAGAACCAAGCCTTCGCCGAGAAAATCGCCGACCTCGAGATCCAAGTGACGGCGCTGGAGTATACCGAGCTGCGCGTGCTGTCGCAGATGGCTCACGGCGGGCAGCCGGGACCGGAGGTCTCCGGCTTGAAGATCCGTGGCTCCGAGATCCAGCAGCGCATCACCGAGCTCACCATGGAGGCAGTCGGCGAGTATGCCGCGCCCTACCTGCCAAGCCTGGTATGGCACGGCTCAAACGAGGAGCCGGTCGGGCCTGCCTACGCCCATCAGGCGGCGCCGCGCTACTTCAACACGCGCAAGACCACGATCTACGGCGGCAGCAACGAGATTCAGAAGGGCATCATCAGCAAGATGGTGCTGGGACTTTAGTTTCATTGGACTACGGGCCCGGAGGTCCGCGGCCCGGAGAATGGGAAATCGAATGGATTTGGCACTGAAACCCGACCATCAGACCTTCGCCGACGAGATCCGCGCCTTTACGCGCGGCAATCTGTCGCCCGCGACGAAGGCCAAGACGTTTTCCGGCAAGCACTACGATCGCGACGATCATGTGCATTGGCAGAAAGCCCTCGGTCGCCAAGGCTGGCTCGCTTACACATGGCCGAAAAAATATGGCGGCCCGGGTTTCGATGTCACTCAACGCTTTCTGTTCGAGAATGTCCTCGCCGAGGAGGGTGCACCACGCATCATTCCATTTGGTGTGAAGATGGTCGGTCCGGTGATCTACACGTTCGGCACCGACGAGCAGAAGGAACGGTTTCTGCCTGGCATCCGAACCTCCAAGGTGTCCTGGTGCCAAGGCTACTCCGAACCGGGCGCCGGCTCCGATCTCGCCAACTTGCGGACGCGGGCCGTTCGCGAGGGTGATCACTACGTCGTCAACGGGCAGAAGACCTGGACGTCGTTTGCGCACTGGGCCGACTGGATCTTTTGCCTGGTGCGCACCGATCCGGCCGCCAAGCCGCAGGAAGGCATCTCCTTCCTGCTGATCGACATGAAGACGCCGGGTGTCACGGTGCGACCGATCACAATGCTGGACGGTGCGCACCACGTGAACGACGTGTTCTTCGACAACGTCAAAGTTCCGGTCACAAACCGCATCGGCAAGGAGGGCGAGGGCTGGACCTGCGCCAAGTTCTTGCTCGCCAACGAGCGCCTGGGGATCGCCGAGGTGCCGGCCTCCAAACGCGGTGTGCGTTCGCTGCGCGACATCGCTCAGGTCGAACCGCTGAATGGCGGGCGTCTCGCCGACGATCCGGCCTTTGCTGCCCAGATCGCCGACATCGACCTGCAGGTGCAGGCGCTGGAGATGAGCGAGCTGCGCGTGTTGTCGACGATGGCCATGGGCGGAGCGCCGGGGCCCGAAGTGTCGACGCTCAAGATTCGGGGCTCGGAGATCCAGCAGCGCATCGCCGAGCTCGCAATGGAAGCGGTGGGCGAGTATGCCCAGCCCTACCAGCCCGGCATGCTGTTCCAGGACACCAACGAAACGCCGGTCGGCCTCGACCACGCGCCGCCGGCCGCACCGCGCTACTTCAATTTCCGCAAGACAAGCATCTATGGCGGCAGCAACGAAATTCAGAAGAACATCGTGTCCAAGATGGTGCTAGGCCTCTAGATCGCGGCGCTGTAAGAGACCAGGAGTTTCCGGAGGAGAAAATGGACCTGTCCCTTTCCGACGAACAGAAGCAGCTCCAGGAGGCGGCTGAGCGCTTTGTTCGCGACAAGTATCCGTTCGATAGCCGGCGCAAGATCGCCGCCACCGACCGCGGCTGGCTGCCCGAGAACTGGGCGCAGATGGCGGAACTGGGCTGGCTCGGCATGGCGTTCTCGGAGGAGGATGGCGGCTACGGCGGCGGGCCGATCGAGACCATGATCGTCATGGAACAGTTCGGCAAAGGCCTCGTGCTCGAGCCGTTCGTGCCCACCGTCGTGCTGGGCGGCGGCATGATCGGGCGCGCCGGCTCGAAGGCGCAGAAGGAGGCACTGCTCGCGCCGATGATCGAGGGCAAGAAGCAGTTCGCCTTCGCCTGGCTGGAGCGGCAGTCGCGCTACAATCTCGCCGACGTCTCGCTCAAAGCGACCAAAGAAGGCAATGGTTGGTCGCTGAGCGGCCACAAGGGCGTGGTCTACAATGCCCCCGTCGCCGACAACATCATCGTGCTGGCACGGACCGCCGGTGCGGGGCGCGAGCAGAAGGGGCTCACGTTGTTCGTCGTCGACGGCAAGGCCAAGGGCATCACGCGGCGCGACTATCCGACTCAGGACGCGTTCCGCGCTTCCGAGCTCACCTTCGACAAGGTTTCGGTCGGTGCCGACGCGCTGTTGGGTAAGGTCGATGAAGGTTTCGCGGTGGTCGAGGAAGCGGTCGACCGCACCATCGTGGCTCTCTGCGCGGAGGCGACGGGCTGCATGGACGCCATCAACGCCGCCACGCTCGAATACATCAAGACGCGCAAGCAGTTCGGCGTGCCGATCGGCAAGTTCCAGGTGCTGCAGCATCGTATGGTCGATTGCTTCACCAACGCGCAGGAAGCCCGTTCGATGACCTTGATGGCGACGCTCAAGATCGACGACAAGGATCCGATCGTGCGCGCCAAGGCGGCGTCGGGGGCCAAGGTGCAGATCGGCAAGTCGGGCAAGTTCTGCGGTCAGAGCGCGGTGCAGATGCATGGCGGCATGGGCGTCACTGACGAGCTGTCGGTCAGCCATTACTTCAAGCGGCTGACGATGATCGACTTGATGTTCGGCAACCAGCAGCATCACTTGACGCGCTACAGCAATCTTGCCATGGCAGCGTGATCGGCATCTCGTCACGCGGAGCGCGGATCTGGAGCCTTCGACGTCGTTCAGGACGAGAGTCCACGCTCCGACATGAACGCCATCGTCGACATCATCGTGCCGGTGTTCGGCACGGTCGCGGTGGGCTGGGCGCTCGGCCGCTCTGGGCTACTGTCGATCGACGGGCTGCGCGGACTGACCAACGTCACCTTCTATGCGTTGTTTCCAGCACTGCTGTTCCGGTCGATGGCGACAGTACGATTGAAGGCGCTCGAGCTCGACATCATCGTCGTGTTCTTCGGCACGGCCTTGCTGCTCTACCTCCTGTCGATGCCGCTGGCCCGCCTATTCGGCATGCGACTGGGCGACCAGGCGATGTTCGCGTTGTCCGGCACCTTCTCCAACGGTGTCGGCATCGGCATCCCCTTCATCACCTACGCCTTTGGCGAGGCGGGCTTGGTGCCGCTCTTGATGATCATCAGCGTCAATTCGCTGATCATGCTCACATTGTCGTCGTTCCTGCTCGAACTGGGCGACGGACGGAGTGGCGCCGGTCAGTTGCTCGGCAAGCTCGGTGGGGCGGCGATCACCATGATGAAGCATCCGGTGATTCCATCGATCTTCGCGGGCCTTGCATGGTCGGAGCTGACGGCACTTGTCCCGGGGCTTGCAACGCCTGTCGTGGTGGACAAGGTCCTGCAGGCTTTGGCGTCGGCCGCGCCGCCGTGCGGGCTGATCATGGCTGGCGCCTCGCTCGCTCACGTCGGGATCAAGGAGCATTGGCAGCCGGCGGCCGCGGCGAGCATCGTCAAGCTCGCCGTCATGCCTTTGACGGTATGGTGTACTGGTCACTATCTCTTCACGCTCGATCCGCTATGGCTTACCGTCGCGACCTTGAACGCCGCCTTGCCGGCTGGGGCCAATGTTTATCTGGTGGCGCAGCTCTACCGAACCGGCGTCGGATTGGCGACCAATGCGGTGGTGATCTCGACCGGCGCCAGCGTCATTTCGTTGTCGGTCATATTGCTGCTTCTCGGCGTGCAAACACGCTAGAGCATGGCGCGTTCATCTGGAATCAGCTGAACGCGCCATGCCCTGTGGAACTGCTGTCGATACCGGCGCGTTTCCGCTTGATTGGAACCGCAAGCGGTTCCAATCAAGCGGAAGCCGCTCTAGATTGCCGATGGGAGAGGTTGTCATGACGTACGAGACAGTGGAAGTCCGCAAGCTCACCGGGGGCTGCGGCGCCGAGATCCTGGGGGTCGACGTGACGGCGATGAGCAATCGCCAATGGGGCGAGATTCAACGTGCCTTTGCCGAACATGGCGTGATCTTCTTTCGCGACCAAATACTTACACCTGAGCAGCATGTCGCGTTCGCCCGGCGCTGGGCACCGATCGACGTCAATCGTTTCTTCACCGCCGTGACCGGCTATCCCGAGATTGCCGAGGTGCGCAAGGAACCGCAGGAGAAGACCAACATCGGCGGCGGCTGGCATACCGACCACAGCTACGATCCCGAGCCGGCGATGGGCTCGATCCTGCTCGCTCGCGAGCTGCCGGAAGAGGGTGGCGACACGCTGTTCGCCAACATGTATCGCGCCTTCGAGACGCTCTCGCCGGGGCTACAGCAGATTCTGGAGGGCATGAAAGCCGTGCATGGCTCGGCGCATATTTTCGGCGCCAAGGGGGTCAACGCGGCAAACCCCGAGTCGGCCGGTCGCTATGGCAATCATCATCTGGTGGGCGACGATGTCGTGCACCCAGTGGTGATCCGTCACCCTCTGAGCGGCCGCAAGGCGCTCTATGTCAATCCGGCTTTCACGCTGCGTTTCGAGGATTGGTCGGCCGAGGACAGCCGGCCGCTGTTGGAGCACCTCTATCGCCATGCCGCGCGGCCGGAGTTCACTTGCCGTTTCCGCTGGCGCGAGGGCTCGATCGCCTTCTGGGACAATCGCGCGACCTGGCACTACGCCGCCAACGACTATCAGGGCGAGCGCCGGTTGATGCACCGTATCACCGTCGCCGGCTGCGCCCTGCAGCCGGCGACGGCGTGATCGACCGTTACTGCTTGAGCTTGATCGACATCTCGGCGACGCCGGTGGCGAGGTTGTAGCCGGCATCCTGGATGACGCCCGACGATACCATGCCGATCTCGGCGCTGGGA
>VGCQ01000253.1 GCA_016870055.1 Alphaproteobacteria bacterium
CCCTGCCGCCGGCGGAGAAGCGGCCGCCGATCGCCGCCCCTGCCGGCGCCGAGGCCAAACCGGACACCGCCGCGGCCCCGGCCGACGCCAAGCCGGAGGACGGTGCCTCCAAGGTCGTCAAGCTCGACAGCTTCCGCAAGAAGTAACTGGACGTCTCGGCCCGGTTGCGGCACGGATGCGCCCGCTTTGCCGCGCCAGGAGATCGCCATGCCCGAGTTCCAGTTCCAGGAGATGTTCCCGCACGGCGAAGACACCACGGCCTACCGAAAGCTCACGTCCGACCATGTCGGCACGACCAAGTTCAATGGCAGCGACGTGCTCACGGTCGAGCCCGAAGCGTTGACGCTGCTGACGGCGCAGGCCTTCCACGACATTTCGCATCTGTTGCGGCCCGGCCATCTCGGCCAGTTGCGCACCATCCTCGACGATCCCGAGGCATCGTCCAACGACCGCTACGTGGCGTTGGAGTTGCTGAAGAACGCCAACATCGCGGCCGGTGGCGTGCTGCCGATGTGCCAGGACACCGGCACCGCCATCGTCATGGGCAAGAAGGGCCAGGCGGTATGGACCGGCGGCGGCGACGAGACGGCGATCGCCAAGGGCGTGTTCAAGACTTACACCGAGACCAACCTGCGCTATTCGCAGGTCTCACCGCTCTCGATGTTCAAGGAAGTGCAAACGGGCACCAACCTGCCGGCGCAGATCGACATCTATGCGACCGACGGCGATGCCTACAAATTCCTGTTCGTCGCCAAGGGCGGCGGCTCGGCCAACAAGAGCTACCTCTATCAGCAGACGCCGGCGGTCCTGAACGAAACGGCATTGCTGAAATTCCTCGATACCCAGATCCGCACGCTGGGCACCGCAGCCTGTCCGCCATATCACCTCGCCATCGCGATCGGCGGCACCTCGGCCGAGATGAACCTCAAGACCGTGAAGCTTGCCTCGACGCGCTACCTCGACGATCTGCCGAGCGAGGGCAACGACAAAGGCGTGGCGATCCGCGACCGTGAGATGGAAAAGAAGGTGCTGGAGCTGACGCGGCAAATGGGCATCGGCGCGCAATTCGGCGGCAAGTACTTCTGCCATGACGTGCGCGTGATCCGCATCGCCCGCCATGGCGCCTCCGTGCCGATCGGGCTCGGGGTGAGCTGCTCGGCCGACCGTCAGGCGCTCGGCAAGATCACCAAGGACGGCATCTTCCTCGAGCAGCTCGAAACCAACCCGGCGCAGTACCTGCCCGATGTCGAGCCGCAGCAACTGTCGGGCGACGTGGTCTCGGTCGACCTGAACAAGGGCATGGCCCTCACGCTGTCGGTGCTCACCAAGCATCCGGTGAAGACACGGGTGAACCTCACCGGCACGCTGATCGTGGCGCGCGATTCGGCTCACGCCAAGCTCAAGGAGCGGCTCGACCGCGGCGAGGGTCTGCCGGACTATTTCAAGCAGTTCCCGGTCTACTACGCCGGCCCTGCCAAGACGCCGCAGGGCATGCCGTCGGGCTCGTTCGGCCCGACCACGGCCGGCCGCATGGATTCCTATGTCGACCTGTTTCAGGCCAACGGCGGCTCGATGGTGATGCTGGCCAAGGGCAACCGCAGCAAGCCGGTGGTCGACGCCTGCAAGAAGCACAAGGGCTTCTATCTCGGCTCGATCGGTGGTCCGGCGGCGATCCTGGCCAAGAACTGCATCACGAAGGTCGAGGTGCTGGAGTATCCCGAGCTCGGCATGGAAGCGATTTGGCGAATCCAGGTCGAGAACTTCCCGGCCTTCATCGTCACCGACGACAAGGGCAACGACTTCTTCAGCGAACTGAAGATCTAAAAAAAACCCGGCAGGTTGCCCTGCCGGGTCGAGTGTGCTGTCCCGCGGCGTGTCGCCAAATCCCCAGATGACGACCCGCCGCCCTTCCAAACCGTTCCAAACTAGCTGCGGCAGCCATCCTCGCGCGCGCACCACTTGTCGATCCAGACGTTGCCGTGGCGGGCATTGATCACCTGCAGCCAGCCGCCGCGGCAGCCGAGCACGCGAAACTTCATGTCGTCGCCTTCGATGGTGGCGATGGCGCTGCCGAGCAGGCCGGGGCGGTTGTAGACAGTGATGATGCCGTCGACCCGCGCATCGACCGTCAGCACATCGGCGGGAACCCAGCCGTAAGGCTGACCGGCCTCGCCGGCGGCGCTGTAGCCTGCCGCCGTGCTGAGCGCGACGCGAGCCCAGCCGCTCTGGCTGCCGGTCACCGTGACGTCGCTGCGCCCCAGGTCGCCCGCCGCCCCGCGGCGTCCAGCCAAGGTGCCGATCACCGTCGCCTGAGGCGTCGGCTCAGTGCGCACCGGCACGGTCTCACCGCGCTGGAGCAAGGCATAGGCTTGAGTTGGCGTACATGAACCGGCGTGGCCGGTGCTGGCGTCGACCGAACGTTCGAGGACGCCAAATCCCGCAAGCACGGCGACCGTGCCGATGATGGCCCGTAGCATCGTGTTCCTTCCCACATTGTCGTGACGGCCGCTCCCCAGCGTCCGTCCCCTTCACCCACCGCCGTTCTAGCAATCGCGCCGGATCGGAGTCGTGACGGTGTTTGTATGAATCGTTTCATGCGGTGCGATTCACCGTAGAAGAGATTCTATTCATTGATTCAAGGGGTTTTGGATACTTCCTAAGGTGCCATTGCAAGCTACGTCCAAGCCATCCACCGTCTTGCGCTACAGTGACGGCATGAAACTCGCCAAACAGCATCTCGACATCGGCCTGTTCTCGACCAAACGCGACGAGCAGCTCGCCTTCTGGCAGTGCACGGTCGGCCTGCCCTACGACCACATGGGCAAGCTGGGCGGCGGCATGCAGCAGCACCGCCATCACATGAACGGCTCGATCTTGAAGATGAACCATTCGCGCCATCCCCTGCCCGACCTGCCGCCGTCCGGCATCGTCGGTCTCGAGATCGCGCGCGACGGCTTGGCCGCTTCTCGAGCGCTGCGCGATCCCGACGGCAATCGCGTCACACTGGTGCCCAAGGGCCAGAACGGTGTGCAAGGGATCGCCATCCTGCTCAGGGTCAACGAGCCTGCCGAACACGACCGCTTCTGGACCGAGGCCATGCGGTTCGAGCGCACCGGCGAAGGCCGCTACCGTTGCGGCGATTCGCTGATCGTGATCGCCGAGCGCGGCAAGGTCGAACGCAGCGGCGAATGGCGTGGTCCGGGCTACCGCTATCTGACGGTGCAGGTGTGGGATTGCTTCGCCGAGTACGCCGGCGTCCTGGCGCGCGGCGGCACCTCGGGCGGCGAGCCGCGCCGCCTGGGCGACACGGTGCACTTCGCCTTCGTCTGCGATCCCGACGGCAATCACATCGAGATCAGCCAGCGCGCCTCGCTGACCGGCGGAAGCCTGTAGCTACCTCTTGCTGCGCGTGCCGAAGCGAGCCACCAGCGCCGCCTTCTGCGCCGCTAGGATATCCGCCTGCTCGCGCTTCCGAGCCGCCAGCCTCTCGGCCTGCTCGCGCCTCTTGCGCTCGGCCTCGGCGGCGATCTGCGCCTCCTTGCGGGCCTTGCGCTCCGCCTCCGCCCGCTCCTGCGCCTCGCGGCGGGCGCGTCGCCGGTCGGCCTCGCGCTCCTCGCGCGCCCGCTCAGCCGCCAATCGCGCTTCCTGGCGGGCGGCGAATTCGGGGTCTTTGGTCGGATCCTTGGCCCGCGCCCGTTCGAGCAGAGCCTGCTTGGCCTTGGCCGCGGCGTCGAGCCGATCGGCGAACGTATCGTTGATCTTCAATGTCCTTCCCTACTCTGCAGCGGCAGCCGCCGCCTGTTTCCTGGCGCGCTTGCGGTCCTCCGGATCGAGGAAGCGCTTGCGCAGGCGAATCGACCTGGGCGTGACTTCAACCAGCTCGTCGTTGTCGATATAGGCGATCGCCTGCTCGAGCGACATGCGGCGCGGTGGCGTGAGCCGCACCGCCTCGTCCTTGCCAGCGGCGCGGATGTTGGTGAGCTGCTTGCCCTTCAAGACGTTGACGTCGAGGTCGTTGCCGCGACTGTGCTCGCCGATCAGCATGCCGCGATAGACCGCGGTGCCGGGATCGATGAACATCGGCCCCCGCTCTTCGAGGTTCCACAGCGCATAGGCCACCGCCTCACCCTCGGCATTGGCGATCAGCGCGCCGTTGCGGCGGCCAGGGACCGGCCCGCGGAATGGCCCGTAGGAGTGGAACAGGCGGTTCATGACGCCGGTGCCACGCGTGTCGGTCAGGAACTCTCCGTGATAGCCGATCAGGCCGCGCGATGGCGCGTGGAACACCAGTCGCGTCTTGCCGGCGCCGGACGGCCGCATGTCCTGCAGCTCGCCCTTGCGGATGGAGATCTGCTCGACCACGACACCGGTATAGGCATCGTCGACGTCGACCACGACCTCCTCGATCGGCTCCAGCCGCTGGCCGGTGGTCGGATCGGCCTGGAACAGCACGCGCGGACGGCCGACCGCGAGCTCGAAGCCCTCGCGCCGCATGGTCTCGATCAGCACGCCGAGCTGCAGCTCGCCGCGGCCGGCGACCTCGTACGAATCGGTATTGTCGGTGTCGCGCACGCGGATCGCCACGTTGCCTTCGGCCTCGCGCATCAGTCGGGCGCGGATCATGCGTGTCGTCACCTTGTCGCCGTCGCGACCGGCGAGCGGCGAGTCGTTGACCGAGAAGGTCATGGCGAGCGTCGGCGGATCGACCGGCTGAGCCGGCAGTGCGGCCGCGACGGAAAGGTCGCCCAGCGTGTCGGCCACGGTCGCGGTCTTGAAGCCCGCGACCGCGACGATGTCGCCGGCCTCGGCCTGTTCGATCGGCTGGCGCTCCAGGCCGCGAAAAGCCAGCAGCTTGGTGACGCGGGTCTGCTCGATCTCTTCGCCCTTGGCGTTCAACGCCTTCAGGACGGTGTTGGGCTTGACCGAGCCGGACTGAATGCGGCCGGTCAGGATGCGGCCGAGGAAGGCATCCGATTCCAGCGTCGTCACCAGCATGCGAAACGCCGGGTCGGCATCGATCTTGGGCGGCGGCACATGGCGCAGAATGAGGTCGAACAGCGGCGCCATGTCCCTGTGCTCGGCCTCCAGCGCGGTGGCCGCCCAACCCTGCTTGGCCGAGGCGAACAGGGTCGGGAAGTCGAGTTGCTGGTCGGACGCCTCGAGGGCAGCGAACAGGTCGAACACCTCGTCATGAACCTGATGGGCGCGGGCGTCGGGCCGGTCGACCTTGTTGATCAACACGATCGGCCGCAGACCGAGCCGCAGCGCCTTGCCCAGCACGAATTTGGTCTGCGGCAGCGGGCCTTCCGCAGCGTCGACCAGCAGCACCACGCCGTCGACCATCGACAGGATGCGCTCCACTTCGCCGCCGAAATCGGCATGGCCCGGCGTGTCGACGATATTGACGCGCGTGTCCTTCCACACAACGGAAGTCGCCTTGGCCAGGATGGTGATGCCGCGCTCGCGCTCCAGATCGTTGGAATCCATGGCGCGTTCGGCAACCTGCTGGTTGTTGCGGAAAGTGCCGCTCTGCTTCAGCAGGCAATCGACCAGCGTGGTCTTGCCATGATCGACGTGCGCGATGATCGCGACGTTGCGAATGTCCATTCGACTGCCGAGGGGGTTGTTGGGTCGCGCTTATACTGAGGTGCTGCGGCGGCAGCAAGGCAGGTTGAGGCGGCGTCTCGCCGCTGTCACAGTCGAGCAATGCGAAAACGCTCGGTCACCGTCGACGGTCACCGCACGTCGATCTCCCTGGAGGACGCGTTCTGGGACGAACTTCTGGCCATCGCCCGGCGACGCGGCCAGTCGCTCAACGCTCTGGTGGCCGAAATCGACCGCGGCCGCGGCGGCGCCGGCAACCTGTCGAGCGCGCTGCGCCTCTGCGTGCTGGACGACCTGCGCAAACGCACGATCAGTCGAGCTTGAAGCCCTTGCCGCGCACGAATGCACCGAAATCGGCCCGATCCGGCACCGAATATTGCCGGACCTTGTCCTCCGACCAACCGTACTCGGGATCTTCGCCGAACTTCTCGACATGGCGTTGACTTGCATAGGGCTGGACGGCACGGCGCCGTCGATCGTACGCCGCAACCTTCTCCTCGAGTCCCGACTCGTCGTAGCGGTCGCGGTGCAGCGTGACCTCAAGCCCTAGCCGGGGGCTCATGACGCCGCCAAAGGACGGCCAGCCGACACCAAGTCCCGCCACCGGGAAGACATGGTCGGGTAGGCCCAACAGATCCGAGACCTTGCCGGCGTTGTTGCGCAGCGTGCTGATCGGGCAGGTCCCCAGGCCGACGCGGTCGGCCGCCGCGACGAACGTTGCGAGCGCGATCGCGCCATCGACGGCGGCGTTGAAGAACGGATCGAGATGGTCGTTGACGTACGGCCGGCCGCGCCATTGGAAGGCCAGCCGCTGACGGCGATTGTTGCCGCAGAACACCAGGATCGCCGGCGCCGCCTTCATCCAGGGGTTGCCCGGCGCCAACTCGTCGAGCACGGCGCGTTGGGCCTTGTCGGTGACGACCACGATGTCGGCCTGCTGCAGGTCCGACTTCGACGGCGCCGACAGCGCCACGGCGCAGAGCGCGTCGAGCAGGGCCGGGTCGACCGGCTTGTCGAGGTAGCGCCGAATGACGCGGCGATTGGCCATGTCGGCCAGGACATCGATGCCTTTGGGCGCTTCGCTCAAGGCAGGCGCGGAACCGAACCGTGCCTTGAGCACGGCCAACAGACGATCGAGCAAGGGTACCCCTCAGCGGCCGAAGATGTTGGGAATAGGAAGCGGGATGGGCAGCGGCGAGCGTTGCTGCTGGCCGCCGCTTTGGCCGCCTTGGCCAGGAAGGATGTTGCCGACACCGGGGATGTTGCCGACGCCCGGCAGGGTGCTGGCCATGCCCGGCGGGTCCTTGGCGGTGCCGCGCGTCACGTTGAGCGAAGGCGACGACAGCGCACCGCGCGCCGTCGTGATCAGGTAGGGCGCCGACGGGTCCTCGGCGATGGTGAAGTTGATCGTGGTGTCGGTCGTCGAATTGCCGAAGTTGGTGCGGGTGGCGATGTTGGCCGTCGCGCGGTTGCCCTGCACCACGAGTCCTTTGTCGCTCAACACGCCGCCGGCAATATCGACGCGGCCCGAAATCGGGCTGTCGTGATTGACGAAGCGGTTGAGCACCAGCGAGATGGCGTTCAAGAGATTGCCGACACCGACGCCGCCACGTTGGCCGGTGGCGCCCA
>VGCQ01000254.1 GCA_016870055.1 Alphaproteobacteria bacterium
CCTTTCTCGATCGGCATCTGGCCACCACAGGGCGTGCCATCATCACCCACAATGCCTTCGTCGGCCTCGACCGGTCGCGCCAGGCACTCGATGCTCGGGGGTTGAGCCTTCGCGTTGTCCTTACGGTTTTGGTCAACATCCCGTACGACAAGATCACGCGCATGACCCGGACGGTGTTGGAGGCGGAAAACGGTCGAACGGTCCACCGCTACGGCCCGTATTCCTTCGGTGAAGTGCACATCGTCGAGATCGCACGGACAAGGAAGCCGGGATGACTGCTGCGTCGTCGTCCAAACGGCCCGTCGGGTTGGCGTATCTGATCGTGGCGACTCTGATCTTCCTGGTCGGCGTCTCTTTGCCGGTGCGCGCGCAAACGCCGGACAGGGCCCTTGCCGAGTTGCTGGCGCAAACCCGCGCCAGGATGCCGGACGCCTGCACTCAGCCCAACGTCGATCGGCTGGTCAAGATCCTCTGCGCCAAGCGCATTCGCGTGGGAGTGCGCGACTACTATCCGCTGTTCTCCATGCGCCTCGGCGATCGACGCGAAGGCTATGAGGTCGACGTAGCGCTGGCCATCGGACGGATGTTGGGCGTCGAGGTCGAGTTCAGCCGCGTCAACGCCGCCACCCGCATTCCCCTGCTCGCCGAAGATCGCATCGATCTTGCGATCGCGACCATGGGCCACAACACCCAACGCGACGGCCAGGTGCGGTTCATCCGCCCGCACTACTATCGATCGGAGACGACGGTGGTCGGGCCGCGTGAGCTGCCGGTCGCCAACATGCTGGATCTGCCGGGGCGGACGATCTGCGTCACCGTGGGCAATCTCTCTAACGCCGAGCTGGTGTCGCAGGGCGCGCGTCTCATGCTGTTCGACGAAGCTGGCGTCCTGCCCGACCGCCTCAAGGACCGGACCTGCACGCTGGCCGCCCAGGACGACAGCTTTTTTGCCAAGTATTTCACCGATCCCGACTTCAATGCGCGCTACTTCCAGAAATTCGGCTTCGCCCAGGTGCCATGGGGCATGGCGGTGGCCCGCCAGGGCAGCGTCGAGCTGGCGCGCGCCCTCGACCTGATCAGCCAGATCTTTCACCGCGACGGATTGTTCATCGATATCGGCCGCTTGCACAACATCCGGCTCGGCTTCCTGCAGGAGCAGCAGATCGTATGGCGGCGCGCCGAGTGCAATACGGCCTCGGGAGTCGGCAATCCGAGTTGTGTGCTGGCGCCACTCAACACCGCCCTGAGGCCGACCGGCTTCGCCGGCGACGTCGCCGCTTTCGAGCGATGGGTCGACGACAACACCGGCGTCGACATCGCGCTGCCTATGCTGAAGACCGTGCCTGCCTGGTCGTTGTTCAAGGATGGCGTTGCGAACTCGCTGATCCTGATCGCCGGGGCGCTGGCGGCCACGCTGACTTTCGCCGTCGTCCTGGGGGTGGCGATGGGCTCGCGGTCGGTGCTGCTGCGTTGGCCGGCGCGCAGCCTGTCGATGGTGCTGCAGTCTTCGCCGATCGTGTTGACATTGGTCATCGCTGCGGCGGTCGCTCACAGCCTGTTCACTTTGTCGACCGCAGTGGTGATGGCTGCGGCAATCGTCGCGCTGGGGCTCGTCAACGGCAGCAATGCCGGCCAGGCAATCGGCGAGGCGGTGTGGAGTCTGCGCTCGGAGGGGAAGGCAGGTCACGGTCTGTTTGGCCGCGCTCTCGATCGCGCGGCGACCCAAATCGTGGCCTTCCTGGTCAATGCGGCCAAGGGAACGCCGATCGCAAGCTTCGTCGGTGCGCCGGAGCTCCTGAGCTCGCTCACCGATATCACCTCGTTCTCCAGCGGTCGGGCCACGACCTACAGCATCCTGCTGCTCTTCTACGCGGTCGTGGTCATGCTCGTGGTCTGGCTGTGCGGCCGTCTGCAGCGGGTCCTGGAGCGGCGGCAGGTGGCGACATGAGCGACCTGATCGCCGGCCTGTCGCCGGACTTCCTGTCGAGCTTCCTGGCCGGGATGGTCGTGAACTTCGAGATTGCCGCCATCGCCCTCGTGATCGGTCTGGCCGCGGGCCTGCTGCTGGCGCTGGGCCGTCTCACCGGTGGCGTGGTGGCTGCGTTCAGCATCTCGGTCATTTCGCTGATGCGTGCGGCGCCCACCTTCGTCGTCATGTTCTTTCTGCTGAATGCCATCCCACGCGACGCCACCTTGTTCGGTATGCCGTTCGCCTTGTCGGGCGTCATGATAGTTGCAGTGTCGCTGGTTCCATACTCGGCCGCCTATGTCGCCGACGCCGGCGTCGATGGTCTGCGGTATTTGCAGGCCGGCTCGCTGCATGGCGCGTTGCTGTTCCTGCCCAATGTCACCCGGGCCTTCTTCGTCCTGGTCATGTCGTCGAGCGCCGGGGCGGCGATCGGTGTGACCGAAGGCATCACCGTCATCCTGCGCCATGCCGAGCAGCTGCCTGATTTCGACGATCGGCTGCTGCTGTTCGCCGTCGGGATCGTGCTGTTCGGGATCCCCTTGCAACTCGGTCTCGCCGTGATGACTTGGTTCCAGCGCCGGTTCGCCCGCCCGGTCGCGGAACAGGCACGTTGAGGCCCGGCGACCGATCGGGCTAGAATCCGGAACGCCGCTTTCGCTCGAGGTGCCGATTGAGCCCGATCGCCATAGTCGCCACGGCTTTTGCTCTCATCCTGGTCAGCACGCTCGTCGGAGCCGTGCTGCGTCCCAAGATGCCGGAGCACCATCTGACCGGAGATTCCAAGGAGGTCATCCGCCTGGCGACCGCCTTGGTCGCCACCCTGACCGGCTTGGTGTTGGCGTTGATGTTCGCGTCGACCCGCGCATCCTTCGAGATCACCAGCGGCGCCATCACCAAGCTGGCCGTGAGCTTGGGGGAACTCGACGAGGTGCTCGAGGAGTACGGACCGGAAGCCCTGTCGGTTCGCCGGCAACTGCGGGCCGACGTTGGCCCCCTGGTCGATTCGATTTGGCAAGACGACGCCAAGGCTGCCGGTCGGGCCGGCAGGGTGCGCCGGGTTCATACGCTGGGCTTGCAGCCTTTGGTACGGGAGCTGCAGCCCAAGACATCCGTCCAAACCGCGCTGCAGGTGCATGCGCTGCAGTTGGCTCACGACATTTCTCAGACGCGGCTCGCGCTCGTCACCCAGCCTCGGGACTCGGTGTCGACGCCCTTCGTCGTTGTCATCGTGTTGTGGCTGATGTTCATATTCTCGACCTTCGCGATGTCTGCCAGGCTGAATGCCACTCTGGCGACGATCCTCTTTCTTTGCATCCTGTCGGCATCGGGCGCGATCTATCTCATCCTGGAACTCGGCCTGCCGTTTGGCGGCCTCATGCAAGTGTCCAGTGACGGCCTACGAGCGGCATTGACGCCGCTCTAGGCTCTCCGACATCGGCCGATGCAGCGTGACTTGTTTCCCCGCCGTCGAGCGGGCCGCGCTCGCGCGCAGTGGCGTTGCGTGTTGCACCGGGCATAGTCCACCCAGCTGAGTCCCGCTGGGCGGACTATGCTCCAACAAGAGGGAAGTGACCTATGGCTCGAGATTTGCGCTTGGGAGTCGCTTACGACTTCCGCAATCCACCCGAATCCGGCCTGACCCATCGGGATCTCTACGCCTCGATCATGGAGCAGGTAGGGTGGCTGGACGGGCTCGGGCTCGACCTGGTCTGGTTCACCGAGCATCATTTCGTCGAGGACGGCTATCTTCCGTCCTGGATCCCGGTGGCCGCGGCCATGGCGACACGCACCAAGCGCGTCCGCTTCTCGTGCGACGTCTGCCTGCTGCCGTTCAATCATCCGCTGCGGCTGGCCGAGGATCTGGCGGTGCTCGACAATATCAGCGGCGGACGGGTCGAGATCGGCGTCGGCATGGGCTATGCGCCCCACGAGTTCCGAGGCTTCGGACTGCCGGTGTCCAGGCGCGTGTCGTTGACCGACGAAGGGTTGGATGTCTTGAAATTGGCTTTCACCGGGCAGACGTTCAGCTACCGAGGCAAGCGCTACGCCTTCGAGGACGTGAAGATCGCACCGGGCTACGTGCAGGCCGGCGGGCCGCCCCTATGGGTCGCGGCGATGTCGGAGGCGGGTGCGCTGCGGGCGGCCCGCGTCGGCGCCAACCTCTTGCCGCAAGGGCCGCGGGTGCAGTCGCTCGATCCATGGCTCGCCAGGTTGAAAGCCGACGGCCGCGACCCAGCGGCGCATCGCATCGGCATCATCCGTTCCTGTCTGGTCACCGACGATCGCGAGCGCGACTGGGGAGCGGTGCGGCTCGCCGAGCGACGACGCATGGCAGTCTACGATCGCTTCCGGCGCGAGTCCGGCGGGCATGGCGGTGTTGCCGGCATTGTCGAGGGCGAGCGGATTCCCCAGACCTGGGTCGTCGGCAATGTCGAGCATTGCGTGTCCGAGTTGGCCGCCTTCATCCGCGAATATGGGCTGACCGATATCGTGAGTTGGGCGGTACCGCCTGGCCTGCGGCCCGACGACATGGCGGCCAGCCTCGAACGCTACGCGCGCGACGTCGCGCCGCGGCTGAGAGCAATGTTCGGCGGCTCGTGTTCGAGCTGAAGCGGGACCTGCCTCGGCCCATCGCCATCGCAGTCGCTATTCCAGCCCGAAGGCCGCGAACTCGCGCGCGACCTCGGGATTGATCGTCAGGGCCGCTTGCTGGTCGTTCTTGCCGGCGGCAATGTCGCCCATTCTGATCTTGGCCAGGCCACGGCCATAGAGCGCGACCGACTGATTGGGGTCCATGTCGAGCGCCGTGTCGTACTCCTTGAGCGCGAGCGCCGGATCGCCGAGCTTGAGATAGACAAAGCCACGGGTCTCGCGGATGTCGACGTTCAACGGCTGCAGCTTCAGCGCTTCATCGGTATCGGCCAGCGCTTGAACCAGGTCGACGCCGAGGATGGCTCGGGCAAGGCCGCGGTTGTTGTAGGCGACACCGAAGCGTGGATCGAGCCGGATGGCCGAACTGTAGTCGGCGATCGCCCTGTCGTAGCGCTTGAGCGCGAAGTTGGCGTAGCCGCGATTGTAAAAGGCCAGAGCATAGTTGGGGGCGATGGCGATCGTCTGGTCGAGGTCGCGAATCGCACGGTCCGGCTGGCCTTGCAGGGAGCGGGCGGCGGCGAGATCGGTCAGCGCCTGGACGTTGCGCGGGTCGACCTTCAGTGCCGCTTCGTAGTCGCGCACGGCGGCGCTCAGGTTGCCGCGCCTGCCTTCGACCCGGCCGCGCGCCAGCAGGGCGGTCGGCTTGTCGGGCAGGAGCGATACGGCCCGGTCGAGATCGGCCATGGCTCGGCCGATGTCGCCGAGTTGGTTGAAGGCATCGCCGCGACTGATCAGCGCTTCGACGTTGTCGGGCTCCAGCACCAGCACCTTGTCGAAATCGTCGATAGCCCGTTGATAGGCGCGTTGACGCACGGCGAGCAGCACGCCGCGGCCGAGGAAGGCGAACGATGCTTTGGGATCGGCTCTGATCGCGGCTGTGTAGTCTTCGAGCGCCTTCTCCGTTTGCCCACTGGCTTCGAGGGCGACAGCGCGGCGATAGAGGGCCAGGGCGTCCGGGTTGCGCGTGTCGATCAACTGGTCGTAGTGCTGCACGGCGTCGGCGTAGTCCGTGCCGGCAAGGGCGCGGTCGCCGAGCGCAGTGCGCGCGATGCCGCGGACCAGGCGGGCCATCGCGACTTCGTCGGGCTTGAGTTGCCGTGTCTGTAGCGCCTGGGAGCAGGCATCGGCGCGCTGCGTTGCATCGGACTGCGTAGGGAAGGCACCCGACGTGCACGTCTCGTAGAGCCGCTTGACCTGCGCCGGATCGAGCTGGGTCGGTGTCGGCGAAGCCGCCTGGGTTGCCGAGCCTTGCGGCGGAACGGGCGCCGAGGTCGTCGTCGTAACAGGCAGGCTGGCGGCAGGTCTTGTCGCGCTCGACGACGTCAGCAAGCCCAGATGGTTGGCGGTCAGGTAGGCGACCACCGCGAGCAGAAATGCTACGGCGGACAGCAAGAACTTGGTACTTCCTGGCATCGCGCGCTCTCGTCTCGACCATATCTTCGTTATTTGCAGGACGACAAGGGGCCCCCGGCGTAGGAAGTCCGCCGCGCCCTTTGGGCCCCCCAAAAAAAGAACGGCCGGGCTTAGCCCGGCCGTTCCCGAAGTGGTTTGTCGGCGATCGCTTAGTTGATCACGATCTCGACGCGGCGGTTCTGCGGCTCGCGCACGTTCGGGCCGGTCTGCACCAGCAGGCCCTTCTGGCCGCGGCCGATCACGGTGATCGCCGCCGCCGGCACGCCTTCGCGCACCAGGGCGTCCTTGACCGCATTGGCACGGCGCAGCGACAGCGCCATGTTGTAGGCTTCCGGACCCGTCGTGTCGGTATGACCGGTCGCGGTGATGCGCGCGGTACCCTTGGACTTGAATGCGGCCGCGGCCTGCTTGATGGTGTTGAGCGCCTGCTGCGAAAGGTTCGCGCGGTCCCAATCGAAGAACACCATGAACGACGGCGCTGCCGTAGCCGGGGCCGGCGGCGGCGGCGGGGCTGCCGCCCCGACGAACTTCACCTGCAAGCCGAGCATCACGCTGAAGTTGTTGTTGGTCCACTGCTGGCCGTTCACCGTCGGATTCGACGTGCCGTAGTAGCGGCCGTCCAGGTTGACGCGGAAGTTCGTGTCGACCAGCCAGCCCAGGCCGACGATGCCCTGATAGGCGAAGGTCGTGCTGCCGAGCGAGCTGTTGCTGTCGACCAGGCCCAAACCGGCGCCGGCGCCGATGTACGGCGTGATTATCGAACCCGGCATGAAGTCGTACAGCAGGTTCGCCATGATGCCGAGCTGACCGGCCTGATTGTTCAGCGCCGTGCCCGGCAGGCCGACGTTCGTGGTGTTGTAGCGATAGACGCCTTCCAATTCGACGCGCGGACCGACGAAGTCGTAACCGATCACGCCGCCGACGGCGAAACCGGTGCTCGGCGTCACGCTAACGACCGGCGCTGCCGGCCAATTCGTGTTGGCATTGAAGTTCATCAGCCAGTTCACGCCGCCTTCCGCGCCAATGTACACGCCCGGCGACGGAGACTGCGCCTGCGCTACGATCGGCAGCACAACCAGGGCGGCGGCGGCCATCAAAGCCTTGTTCATGAGTTCATCCCCTCGAGTACTTGAAACTGAACGAGCATTGGCGCGACTGGGGTATTGCCAACTCCGGCCGGAATATA